>CAXNJQ010000085.1:0-3326 GCA_964202705.1 Holosporaceae bacterium | reverse complement strand
TTTAAATGCAGGTGACCTGATTGATATGCTAAACCATTTTAATAATGATTCAGATTGGAAAATGGTAGGAGCGTGATGATATGACAACAAACCTTGCTTTGCACAGTAACTCCATCAGGGAACATATTCATACCCTTATCAGCGCCATTATCCCCTATGACGATGTTGAACAAGAACATAGTAATGATACGCTTTCTTGGATTGAAAGCGGCTCTCCTATTTTTCGTATTCAAAAACCTGATGTGCCAAATAAACACTTGGTTTCCTATTTTGTACTTTTCGATGAACACAACAGAAAAATATTGCTCGTCGATCACAAAAAAGCTCTTCTATGGCTTCCTTCAGGTGGGCATGTTGAAATTGATGAAGATCCAAAAACTACAGTTGAACGGGAATGTTTGGAAGAACTGGGTGTGCGAGCTGATTTTTGGGCACCTGACCCACTCTTTATCACATCAACATTAACGGTCTAACAGCGGGTCATACAGACGTAAGCTTATGGTACGTGCTCAAAGGAGATAGTCATGCCACTTATCAATTTGACGAAGAGGAATTCAATAAAGTCCGATGGTTTCGCCTTGATGACATTCCTTATGAAAAGTCAGATCCGCATATGCGTCGTTTCATAGAGAAATTAAAAGGTAAATTATGATTGAATCCCTCGTACACAACAAAGCTACAATTAATGATTTAAGAGTAATCATCCGTAAAGCCACAGTTTTGGATGTGCCAGCAATTCTACCTCTAATCGAACAGCTTGGATATCCCACTTCTGAGGATGAGTTTAGATTAAGATTTCAAAAATTTACTCAAAATCTTGGGTATGGAGTTGCAGTAGCAAGCATAGATAGCCAAGTAGTTGGATGTGTTGCCTGGTCTAAATCTGAGCTTTTGATATTAGCTAAAACACGATTCAATATTGAGGCTCTTGTCGTTAATGAGCAACATCGCGGAAAAGGGATTGGAAAAAAATTGATGGTCTTCGTGGAAGAAGTTGCAAGCACATTTAGTCCAATCGTCATTGATGTAACTTCTGGTGTTCGAAGGGCTAAAGAAGGAACGCATGAATTTTACAAACGTCTTGGCTATAAAAGTGACGGGCCTAAAGCAAAGATTTTTTTCAGGAAAGAGCTATGAATTTAACTCACAGAAAAGCAAAATTGGATGATTTACCGCGCCTTATAGGACTTCTCTTAGAAGATGAACTCGGGCAAGTGCGAGAATCAAAATCACCCGAACTCGATGAAAACTACATAAAAGCGTTTCACAAGATCGATAGTGATCCAAACCAATATTTAATGGTCATAGAAAACGGTGATGAGATTATCAGCACTTGCCACCTGACTATTATGCCATCACTTACTTTTATAGGAAGCACCCGTATGCAAATAGAAGCTGTCAGGGTAGCAGGCAAATATAGAGGCCAGAAAATAGGAAGCTGGATGTTCGATCAAGCCATTAGTTATGCCAAAGAACATGACGTTTCTATAATCCAACTCACAACAAACAAAAAGCGACCAAAAGCAAAACATTTTTATGAAAAACTTGGTTTTGAAGCCAGCCATGAAGGTGTGAAATTATATTTGGAATAGGAATTATGAAGATTCATTTTGAAAAAGTAACAGGAGCTCATTTAGACACCATTTTTAGCTGGTTGCTTCAGCCCCACATTATGGAGTTCTGGGATAACACCCAAGCGCATAAAGATGACATTGTCAATTTTGCTGAAGGGCGAAAAACACCATCGTCTTATGCTGGTGGCGAGTACGTTTATTGGATTGCCTACCTTGAAGATGAACCTTTTGCAATGCTAATGACGATCCAAGAAATACATAAAGAAGATATAGGGCAAGAGAAACTCAAAAGACTTTCAAGAACAGGTCATACCTACGGCCTCGATTACATGATCGGTAACCCTAAGTTTTTCGGCAAAGGCTATGGATCGAAAACGCTTTCTGATTTTATCGATTATTTCCGCGAAATTGTTGACCCCAAAGCAGATACTTTTTTAATTGACCCCGCGAGTGATAACGTACGCGCAAAGCATGTTTATATGAAAGCAGGTTTCAAACATGTGTGTGATTTCATGATGGAAGGTGATGTAAGTGGTGCAGGCAAAGTTCATCATTTATTGATTAGACATTTTCTGTCTGCAAATAAGAATCACATCAAAGCAATTTGCCATCATTTTAATCTTGGAACGCCGATTCAAGCGCCCACAAGAGTACACGGTGGCTTGCTGCATATCATGTGGCGCCTTGATACAGATAAAGGCTCTTACGCAATCAAGCAGCTATCAAAAGATATTGATCTGAAAAATGAGCAAGTTATTAAAAATTATGAATTGAGCGAAAAAATTGCCTCACGCTTTTCTGCCCTTGGTATACCAGCTGTCCCTGCCATCGAAAATACTGGTCAATATCTTTTTATGGGAGGTGAGATTGGTTTTCTAGTGTACCCATGGGTTGATGCAAAAGCGCTAGATCAACACGCTGTTTCAGAATCTCACGCCCTAAAAATAGCTGAAATCCTAGCAAAAATGCACTGTCTTAATTTGAATGAGCCTGAAATCACCCAGCCAGAATTTTATACTCATACAAACCAAAAGATTCTTGAGCTGCTTGATAAGGCTGAAACCTTTAATTGCCCTTTTGCCGCCGATTTGCGGAAAAATCAGAAAAATATATTGGTTGCCAATGAAGCCTATCAAAATGCAATACCGACACTAAAAACACATATTGTCGTTAGTCATGGTGATTTGGATCAGAAAAATGTTTTGTGGGACAGTAGCAATAATCCAATCCTGATCGTTTGGGAGGCTGCCTGCAAGATAGATCCAACCTATGACATTATCGGCACGGCTTTTAACTGGAGCGGCATTACCAGCAGTTTTGATAAGGATCTATTTTTTAAAATGATCGAGGCATATCAAAAAGCTGGTGGCGTTATTAATAAGGAGCATGTTGTCGCTGCTTGTTATGGAGCCTTTAGTTGGATTGGCTGGTTGGTTTATAACATCGAACGCTCTTGTGTTCTGGGTGAATCCGAGCATAAAAATGTAGGTATAGAGCAAGTGAACCAAACTTTAGCCACGATTCTACGATTACAAACGGTCATGCCTGAAGTGATCAAAATTATCGAAGGTAAATTATGATCAAAATCGAACTGCTTAAAAACCATCCCAACACTATACCCGCAGTTGCACATATTTGGCATGAAGTCTTAGGCAAAATCTGGGTTCCTGATGTACCCGTTGAACGTGTTATCACAAGATTTGCAGATCACTTGAAGATCCACGCTTTGCCAATCACTTTTATTGCATTAGA
>CAXNJQ010000084.1:0-11174 GCA_964202705.1 Holosporaceae bacterium | reverse complement strand
TCTCCATTTTTTTATAAAACTCTTTGTACCATTCGGCTATCTTTTTTTCCTTTTTTTTTCAGGCAGATTATTCAAGGCATTCAGTTTTTGATTAGACAGAGAAAATTTTTTTTTGAATTTTTCAATTTTAACATTTTTTCCTGGAATTCGAACACGCAACCCATATATGGGCGCAACTTTTCCTTTGTGTTGACCATAATCTATTTTATAATCATGAATCTTTTCAAAATCAAAAACGCCAGCTGATACAGCCTCAGCCGGTGGAACAAAGTTTGTGTTTTCCTGATCAGAATGTGCTGGAATGCTTGACGCACTGTTCTCTGGGTTTTTAGGCGTTACGGATACCTTATTTTCCTTATCGACGTTGTTCTTGCCCTTGGATGATTTTACCTTGGAGGATTTAACAGGCCCCTTAGCCGTTGTCTTTTTGGTGTTTGGACCAGCAGAAATGCTGATTGAAAGCATACTCAGCACCCCGATGGCAGCGATTAGATTGTGATGCATCTAGATTTTTTATTTATGTATATGGAAAATTTATAAACATTTTTTACATTTTTGTCAATAATACATTAAAGTACAGACCGTTATCCTTGCACCCAAAAAACAGCCGACCCTATGGCAAAGCATTCCCAGCCTATGGTGCGAACAGCGCAATATTTGGCTGCGCAGTGGTGTCACAAAGAATGAATGATGGTTATCATTTTACTGTACACCAAATCTATTTCTTCATTTGTGATGCAATATGGCGGCAACAAATAAACCGTATGACCAAGAGGTCTAACCAGCATGCCTTGTGCGAGGAATTGTTGCTTGAGGGTGCGCATCAAATGTGCTGAATTCTTCAGATCAAATGCTGCTATTGTTCCAATAATTCTGGTTTTTTCAACCCTCAAGCATTGTAATTTAATTTGCTCTATTCCTTTTTTGTGCATCTGATGGATGTTTTTTATGCTGTTTTGACATTCAAAAGTTTTAAGTATTTTCAGTGAAGCAACAGCGGCGCTGCATGCCAAAGGATTTGCCGTATACGAATGTCCATGGGCAAAGGCGGTGCTGAAATCATCGCTTAAAAATGCATTAAATATTTTATGGGTTGTCACTGTTAAAGCAAGGGGTAAAAAGCCACCAGTTATGCCTTTTGATACACATAAAAAATCAGGAATAATGCCCATTTGATCAAGGGCAAAATATGTGCCTGTGCGGCCGAAACCTGTCATGACCTCGTCAAAAATCACCAGGATATCGTGTTGCCGTACCAGATCAACAACGGATTGTATAAACTGCGGTCTGCACATCCTCATGCCACTTGCGCCTTGAATAAGAGGCTCTAAAATAATGGCTGCGATCTTATGATGATATTCATCCAAATAACGCTGGAGTACGTTGATGGCCTTTTCTTCTTTTACAGGCATTTCTTCATCGCCATCCCAAGTATCTGGATAGGGTATAGAGAGAGTATTAAAGAACAAATCCTTGAATTGGTTGTGAAACCCAGATTTTGCACCCACAGACATGGCACCAAAGGTATCACCGTGATACCCACCATCAAAACTTAGGAAAGTTGTTTTTTCTCCAATTCCTAAATTGCGCCAATATTGATAAGCCATCTTTAGCGCTACTTCAACAGCAGTTGAGCCATTATCAGAGAAAAAGAATTTGCACAAATCTGGTGGCAATATCTCTTCTAGCCCCTCGCATAAATGAACAGCAGGCTCATGGGTAAATCCTGCAAATATGACATGCTCAAGTGTTTTAGCCTGCTCATAAATACTTTTTGCTATTTCTGGATGGGCATGCCCATGAATATTAACCCACCAACTTGAAATCAAATCAAGGTACGCTTTGCCATTCTCATCATAAAGGTAAGAGCCCTGCGCTCTTTTTATACCAATCACTTCTGCGGCCGTCTTTTCTTGTGTAAAAGGATGCCAGATCATTCTTTTATCACGGGCTTGTAGTGTCATTTTAATCTACCTCTAAAATGTGTTTCAATTTTTGCGAAAGAGCTACGCGCTGAAGCGTACTCATGCTTACATTGTCCAGTTTAGGGAAATCCGCAAGAACAGATGTTCGTCCATAAAACTCTATAGCGTTACTATTTTGCAGGTTTTTTTCACCATTCATAATCACCCCAAGCACAGGTATGTTTCGCGATCTCAGCGCCTCTAGACTTAGAAGCGTATGATTGATCGTTCCCAAAGTGGTACGCGCCACAACCACAACCGGCACATCCAGTTTTTTGATCAGATCAACCATAACATATCTGCCATTTATTGGAACCAAAACTCCGCCGGCACCTTCAATGATTAAATCACTTACCCTAGGCAATGCAATTTTATCCATATCAATCCCATTGTTTTCTATCATAGCCGCCAAATGCGGTGATAATGGATCTCTATAGGAATACACTTCAGGATAAATTTTGGCGTTGGATTGTTTTTGTACCTCCAGTGAATCTGATCCCTCGATGGTACCCGTTTGTATGGGCTTAAAATAAGCAAACCCTGTGTGCAGCGCTATCCAGCTAGAGATGAGCGTTTTTCCAACATTCGTATCCGTACCCGTAATAAAAATTTTCATTCACTGACCTTCCTAAATATTCCAAAAAATATTTTATAAGTCACGGTTAATTTTTGGTTTGGTGCTTTAAGTAATTTTTTAATATGGGATAGATGGACAAGGTTTCCTGGAGCGGATGCCCCTAAGGATTGTATATAATGCATAAAGCCCCTAGGATTACAGAAGGATAAAGGATAGTCCATCAACCAGTATTCAAAATCTTGGTCATTTTTTCTGAGTGTGTTGCATAAGCCAATGAGCTCTTTTGCTGGTGGGTAATTCAAAATCTGAGCAGATTGATATCGGTTAATTATATTGTGCCATTCTTCAAACGTTCCGTCTAATAAAGTTGAAAAAGCAAAAATATTAGAACTTTTAGAATGAAGGAAATTGATGGCATGGTGCAAATCAGGGGTCCATTGCAAAGCCAAATTGCTGATCACACAGTCATAACGATCAGCACCCAAATCAAGCATGTCTCCTGTGAGATAATCAATATTTTGATTTTTAGAAAATTTAGATTGGCACATCTCCAGCATTTCACCGGCTATATCATTGAGGTAAAAAGAAGAGTTTGGAAATTTTTCCAATAAAAGCTGGGGGATATAACCCGTTCCTGTTCCTATATCTAAAACAGTTCGAGGAATAAAATCTTGATTCTCGAAAAGTTTAGCCGCTAAAAACCCAGCAGCATCCTTTTGCACACAAGCCACATCATCATAGGATTTGCTTGCTTTGTTAAAACGTAATTGTATTGGCCTAAGCTGTTCTATCATCTAAAAAACCCATAATTTTTTCATAAACCTCTTCTGGTTTTCTAAAGCCAAGAGCATGCCCAGTATCTGTGATGCTATCCCGTTTCACCCAAGGATTCTCGTGAAAATTATCAGAGATAATGGATTCTGGCACGACCATATCATCATCAGAGCTTAAAATCAGAGTAGGAACATTAGGCAGTTTGTACTCTTTTTGAAGCCACTGCAAATCGGACAATATTAAATGAATATCAAGCCTAGAAAAGTCATGGCGTTCGATAAGCTCTGGTACATCACATCGCCAATAAAAATTCCTTAACGCAGTCTGGGGATGGTTCAAAAAACGTGATCGCAGAGCTTTTAACTCTGTTTGTCTTTTTTTGTATATGGTTTGATCAGAACCCAAAAAATTTATAAAGCCATTTAAGCCTATGAGACAGTCAAAATTGCCATAGATAGAAAGTAATTTTGATAAACCTATGGAGTGCCCAATACCAACAATCGCTTGATTTTCTAAATGTTGAATCTCTGTTCTTTTGTTAAAATAGCCTAAATCAATAAAAGAACATTTTTCTTGTGAAAAGTATGGCGCAATGTTTTCCCAAAAATGGGTATCAAAACCAAAGCCATGGCAGAAAACAAAATGTGTCACGATTCCAAAACCTTACTTAAGGTCTCTACGAGCAGATTCAGATCTTCAACCGTATGCTTTGTGGTAAGTGCGATTCTGAGACGAGAAGTACCTGGTGGTACCGTAGGAGGCCTAATACATGAAACAACAACACCTGCCTGAAGAAGAGCTTTTTGCGCTTTTAAACATTTCTCTTCTTCCTTTAATATAATAGGGATAATGTGTGTCTGAGACGTGCCACCATTAAACCCACGATCCATGAGCATTTTACGCAAGGTTTTTCCTAGATTTTGCAGGGTTTCGCGCTCTTTATCCAAAGACTTTACCAGCCTCCATGCTTTGAAGGCCGCACCCATTACAGCAGGGGATGGGGCAGTAGAGTAAATGAATCCCGTTGCTTTGTTAACAACAAAATTGCGCATAATATTGTTGCATGCAATATATCCTCCACTAACACCAATAGCTTTACTAAAGGTACCCATAATCATGTGCGGTATATCTTGTAAATCAACCCCAGTCGATAAGCCATAGCCACCCGTTCCAAAAACCCCCGTTGCGTGGGCTTCGTCCAAATATAAAAACGCATTAAACTTTTTAGCAAGGGCCGCTATTTCCCCCAGAGGGGCGATATCACCATCCATGCCAAAAACGGTTTCTGTGATGATAAATTTAGGTCTTGTGTCGTTTTGATGCTCTTCTAAAAAAGACTCCAACTGATTAACATCATTGTGACCATACCGCTTGAGCTCAGCTTTGCTGAGTAAAACGGCTTGATAAAGACTGGAGTGATTTAATTTATCAAAAAATACCAGTGGTTGTGCATGTAAAATTTTACCATCCAATAGGCACGACAAAGTGCTTATGTTGGCTTGAAATCCTGAATTAAAAATCAAGCTAGAATCGGTCTTTTTATCTTTTGCCACAGCATTTTCAAATTCTTCAAATAACTTGCAGTTCCCAGATAACAGACGTGATCCTGTTGAGCCCATACCATACGTTTGCGCTGCTATTTTTCCTTCGGCTATAACATCTTTATGTTGGCTTAGATTCAGATAATCATTGGTTGAAAAATCCAAGATTACGCCATTGCTGTCTTGACGCAGGCGCCCTAATCTGCGATATTTATCACTGTGATGTAGTATTTTAAGGTACTCTTCATATAATTTATACATGATGTATTTAATAAAAATTTAGGATTAGATATGGTTGAAAAGTGGAGTCTAGAACAAGCAGAATCAATTTTTAATTTGCCATTCAATCAAATTATTTATGAAGCGCAAACCGTTCACAAAGAAAACTTCGCACCCAACAAGGTGCAGATTAGCACACTTTTAAGCATAAAAACAGGCGGCTGCCCAGAAAATTGCTCTTACTGCCCTCAGTCAGCGCGCTATCAAACCGGGATAAAAAAAGAGCCCCTGATGGCCTTGGATGATGTTCTAATCGCCGCTAAAAAAGCCAAGGAATCTGGGGCTAGCAGGTTCTGTATGGGGGCAGCTTGGCGTGGCCCAAAAGACAGGGATTTAGAACAAGTGTGCGCAATGGTTTCAGAGGTCAAGAAACTTGGCTTAGAAACGTGTGTAACCTTGGGATTGTTAAAAGAGGGGCAAGCTTTGAGGTTGAAAGAAGCCGGTCTTGATTTTTACAATCATAATATTGATACATCCGAAGATTTTTACCATAAAATCATTACAACCAGAACCTTTCAAGATCGAATGGATACCGTAAATAAGGTGCGCGCAGCGGGTCTGAAAGTGTGTTGCGGTGGTATTGTTGGTATGGGCGAAGGCAATGAAGACCGCATCAAAATGCTTGTTACTTTGGCCAATTTAGATGAACCCCCTGAATCTGTACCCATCAATAAATTGATTAAAATTCCAGGCACCCCTCTAGAAGATCAAAAAGACGTTGATCCATTTGATTTTGTAAGGACCATTGCACTGGCACGCATCCTTATGCCTCAGTCGTATGTTCGATTGTCTGCAGGACGAGAGCAGATGTCTGATGAAATGCAAGCTTTATGCTTCTTAGCGGGTGCCAATTCTATTTTTTATGGTGAAAAACTGTTGACGGCAGATAATCCAATTCCGGAAAATGATCGGCTTTTGTTTGAGCGCCTTGGCATTCAAAACCTTGAATAGAGGTTCTTATGGCCCTTTTGAATAAAGCAACCATGGGCCTAGGTACAAAAAAGATCCAAATATTGTCATCCCCATAAAATCCTGCATTGTCATCCTCGTGAAAACCCTGCATTGTCATCCTCGTGAAAACTCTCCATTGTCATCCTCGTGAAAACGGGGATCCAGTAGATTCCCGCCTGCGCGGGAATGACATAAGAGATGCGCAGAAAGAACATAAGAGATGCGCGGGAATGACATAAGAGATGCGCGGGAATGACATAAGAGATGCGCGGGAATGACATAAGAGATACGCGGGAATGACATACGGGATGCACCCTCTGCTCCATCCCCATAAAATCCTGCATTGTCATCCTCGTGAAAACCCTGCATTGTCATCGCTATGGAAACTCTCCATTGTCATCCTCGTGAAAACGGGGATCCATTAGGTTCCCGCCTGCGCGGGAATGACATAAGAGATACGCGGGAATGACATAAGAGATACGCGGGAATGACACAAGAGAAAAGTTATTTCTCAAAAAGTTTGATGCTTATAAATCTGGTGGAGAGAGAGGGGTTGACTCGGATTAGTTTCAAACAAATCCTCACCCTTGCCGGGTTGCTTCGCATCTTCATCATGCCCCCAGCACGATGATCGAACCCTCTTCTCGGGTTCTTCATCCCTTTCAATAAAATCGCGGGTAATCGGGCAGAGATCAGTTTACTACAACCTAACCAACTCCAAACTGGGGTGGTATATTCATGTTTTTACTCTCTGAAGCGATTATAGATGCGTACTTGGAGAGTGTCAAATGAACCATTCTTATGTATTTTATCGGCATGTTATACTTGACTTATGCGCTGTTTATCGGCATAATAAATAATGCGAGAGAAACTGATATTGAGCTTACATCATGCCGACAAACTTTAAACCCATGTATAGTATAACCCCTAGCATTGCCAAAAGCCTGATGAGAATTGAGGCTGCGAAGGAAATGGTCACGTTACTGCCTGTTAATCCTACAGTTCTCGCCTCGCTGCGTGAGACGGCAAAGCTATGTACTACGCATTATTCGACGATGATAGAAGGTAATCAGCTCAAACCTGAGGAGATCAAAGAAGTCATTCAGCTTAAAGGACATTTCCCCGGTAGAGAGCGTGATGAACATGAAGTAAAGGGCTATTATGCTGCACTCGCTCAATTAGAACAATATGCCTCACAAAACCATCCCGTTACCGAAAAAATTATTCAAACTTTGCATGCTCTTGTAATGAGCGATGGAAGGACGCGCATTAAACCAACACCTTACCGAGATGGACAAAATGTTATCAAGGACAGTGGAACAGGAACGATTGTCTATATGCCGCCGGAAGCCAAAGATGTACCTGGGCTTATGCGCAACTTAGTGTCATGGATCAAAGCAAATGAAGAGATACCATGCCCCATTGTCGCTGGGATTGCTCATTACCAGTTTGCAACAATTCACCCCTATTACGATGGGAATGGACGAACAAGCAGGTTACTGACGACCCTAATCTTGCACCTTGGTGGGTATGATTTAAAAGGCCTGTATTCTCTTGAAGAATATTATGCTAAAAATTTACTTGGCTATTATCGTGCTATCAGCATTGGTCCATCTCACAATTATTATTTTGGAAGGGCGGAAAGCGATATAACCCCTTGGGTGGAATATTTTACGGAAGGGATGGCTTTTGCTTTTGAAAAAGTTGTTGCACAAATGATTGCGAGCAATGAGAAAGGTGAAAAAGATCATTCCCAGCTGCTGCGCACGTTAGATCCGAAACAACGCAAAGCCTTGGAATTATTTAAAGGATACGATGTCGTAACGGCTAAACAAATAGGTGATCTATTTGGCTTTCAACCTAGAACGAATGCCGCACTTTGTAAAAAGTGGGTCGAAGGTGGTTTTTTAGAAATAGTAGACGCCTCTAACAAAGCCAGAAAATATAAGCTGGCAGAGCATTACGATGTTATTGTGAAGGAGAGTCTATGAACATATTCCATTCCAACATCCTCAATATTTATGGTGAGAAAGGCAAAGCGTGGCTAAATGAACTGCCTGAGCTTGTTGCGGCAATAGCTTCAAAGCATGGACTGCGTGATTTAAAAGAAGTTACCAATCTTACCTACAACTATGTGCTATTAGGCTTCCAGGGCGATAACCCTATTATCCTAAAAGCTAGTCTTGATAGTGAAGGTTTAGCTCGAGAAGCGTTTGCTCTCAAGTGCTTTACAGGATATGGTGCAGTGAAGGTGCTTGTCGAAGATAATGGAATGTTGCTTTTGGAAAGAGCCATTCCTGGGATATCTCTTAACAGTTATTTTCCAAACCAAGAACATGAATCTATCGAAATTGCCTGTGGGGTCATGAAAAAACTGCACCAAGCAAATATTCCTACGACCCACAATTTCCCCCATATCAAAGATTGGCTTGCGGCTTTGGATAAGGACTGCCTCATTCCTGATGGATATCTGCAAAAAGCAAGAAAGCTCCGAGGCGAGCTGTTACAAACTTCTAAACCAGACGTTTTGCTCCATGGCGACCTGCATCATGATAATATTTTGCAAAATGGTGATGATTGGCTGGTGATCGACCCCAAAGGCGTTATTGGCGAACCAGCCTATGAAGTGGCGGCTTTTATCCGCAATCCGATACCAGAATTACTGAATCATATAGACGCGCCACATATTATTCATAATCGCGTCAGTCGCTTTGCTACAATTCTTGAATTACCATCACAGCGAATTCTTGATTGGTGTTTTGTGCAAGCGCTTCTTGCATGGGTTTGGGCACTAGAAGATGGTTGTGATACCGATTACTTCGAGCGGACAACTAGGATCTTAGTTGATATACAAAGATTAGCATCACGATAAACAGTAAATATTTATTAACATTCATTTCTTTTGTGGATATTCTGTATCAGAATTAAGCTTTCAAAACTGAGGTATGAATGAACAGAATTCAAAAAATAAGTTCGTAT
The DNA here is from genome assembly GCA_964202705.1 of Holosporaceae bacterium. Classification (GTDB taxonomy): domain Bacteria; phylum Pseudomonadota; class Alphaproteobacteria; order Holosporales; family Holosporaceae. The sequence goes on along the minus strand of CAXNJQ010000084.1, from coordinate 2,109 downwards.
TTGTTGTTAATTTTCGGCGTATTATTGATCGCCGTTCCTCTGCTCTCCATTATCCAATGGATCTTTATTAGCACAAAAACAAGTGATGTCTCAGGTGTGATCAATTTCTTTGGCATATTCGAGAAAACCATTCAAACACCAGAAGGATATGTCAACCTCAGCAACGTTTCTTGGACGCCTATGTTGCAGCTATTGGGTTTTAGTGCTGACATCATAGGTCTTTTACCTTTCTTAATCAGCTTGTTTGTTTTGAGGGTGATTTTTAAAAACTATCAAAAAGGAGAGATTTTTAGCGTTAGGAATGCAATTTTATACCGAAGATTGGGGGCTTTATTTTTGCTAGACGCACTCCTCATCAAATCATTAAGCCAAACCTTAATGGTCTTAGCTGTTACTTTCACAAGTCCTCCTGGACATAGGTATTTAACCATTTCATTTGGGACCCCTCACTTAACGTCTTTATTTTATGGCATTCTGGTGATCATAGTCTCTTGGGTGATGCTAGAGGCGAGTAAGCTTCATGATGAACAAAAATTCACAATATAGCTGGAGGTATAAGCATGGGCATTATTGTGAACCTCGATGTGATGTTGGCGAAGCGAAAGATGAAGCTTCAAGATCTGGCTGAAGCCGTTGGTATTACTGTGCAAAATCTATCAATTTTAAAAACAGGCAAAGCAAAAGCCATCCGCTTTTCAACGCTTGAAAGTATTTGCGAATGCTTGGATTGTCAGCCAGGAGATATTTTAGAATTTAAAAAGGAAACCTTATGAAAATGATGAGTCGATTATTGCTGATGCTCTGCATCTGTTTTTCATCTTTTGCGGCTGTGGCTACTGAGATTACCCCACATAAATACACCGATGCAGAAAGGCAAAATGGTGGCCCAAAATATGACATACCCCCATCATCCCGCTTTACCACAAAAAGAATAGGCGCAGATTCCCCTGATATTGTTTATTATTTCAGCAATCCTTCAAGAGATAAGTTCCCAATTGCTATTTTAGTGGGTGGTTCATCTTTAGAAGACGACATTACAAGCATCATTCATTTTCATCGTTACTTTTTAAAAGAATTTTTAGATTTGGGTGTTGGAGTTATCACGATTGAGCAACAAGGCGTTGATGGTCATCAAATTAACAAAACTGAGTTCATGGAACATTACACAAGGTCTAATCGCTTGAGCGATCACCGCACAGTTATTGCACATCTCAAAAAGCATCCGCCATTAGGATGGAATGGGAAACTGATTTTTCTTGGTGTTTCTGAAGGTGCTCCTATCGTTACAACCCTTACGACAGATTACCCTGAGATGACGCGTGCAACAATTAATTGGTCGGGCGCTGGTGATTTTTCATGGCGCGATGAGCTTTGGTATTTTATGCAAGATATGATTCAAAATACCCCTTGGTATATAAAGTTAAGGGCCCAGCTTCCTTCATGGATGCCGTATTCACTTGATTTGTATTTTCCAAAATCACGCAAAGACCATGATAACGCTATGGATGAAACAATTAAAAATCCAAGTGCCAATCTTAAGCTTGCGGGTATGACCTATAAATACCACGCTGATGCTTTAACTACTTATCCAAAGCCAGAGTATGGGAAAATGAAAACCCCTTATTTGGTCGTAGCTGGTACTAAAGATTCTATTATCGATTCATCAGATGTCTTTATCCGCAAAGCAAAAGAGACAGGCGCACCTGTAACTTATATGCGTATATCAGATATGGATCATTACGTTAGAAAAAAGGAAGATGTCATTAATGATTCATTTGCTTGGCTTAAAAAGCAGCTTGAGAATTGATTGGGGTGTAAGATTGCCACCAACACTCACACTTTAAGCCCTATTTAAGAAGCACCCAAAATTCTGTTAAAGCTTCTGTTTCGGCAACCTCATGATCAAAATTATAGTAACAAAATATGCAAGGCAAGTCCCCCAGTTCTTCACCGGACTGCGGTAACCAATCACGATAAATGCTGTAAATCGTGTCACCGATATTATCGCGCGAACCTTTATGCATCGTGACAGCATACCTTCCAGCAGGTAGAGTGCGTTCTGTCACCTTTATCGTAAACGCTGACATGATCGCCTCTCCAGCAGTTGTG
>CAXNJQ010000083.1:0-4305 GCA_964202705.1 Holosporaceae bacterium | reverse complement strand
TTTATGGATCATCCCACGATATTCGGGTTACGATTCATCGAACCAGTGGCGCCATCACTGTGGCAAGACATATGCATGTTGTGGATCATGTTCGCAATGCGTTAAAAGAGGTCTCTGTAACGGAATCCGATGGCGTTCCTGTGGGCGACTATATTATAGACGAATTGCCCTTGCCTCCTTTTAACCGAGTCACCGTTCAGAATTTGAAAACAGCTCTGGTTAAAAATATTCAAGAAGTGGAGCGCACCCTGCAGTACAATGAATTCAAAGATCGGGTCGGTCATATTATTTCAGGCGTGGTCAAGCAGGTGGAAAACGGTAATTTTATTATGGATATTGGTCGTGCCGAAGGCGTTATTTTGCGAAATGATATGATCCCACGGGAAAATTATCGTGTCGGTGATCGGATCAAGGCCTATATTTATGCCGTGAAACGCGAAGCACGCGGACCTCAGATTTTTATGTCGCGTACACACCCTGGATTTTTAATCAAATTGTTTGCCAAAGAAGTTCCGGAAATTTACGACGGCTTGATCGAGATCAAAGCCGCTGCCAGAGATCCCGGCAGTCGAGCCAAGGTTGCGATTGTATCGCGCGACGATCAACGGTCTTTTGATGCCATTGGGGCTTGTGTAGGGGTCAGGGGGAATCGGGTCAATGCCGTAAGCCAAGAATTACAGGGTGAAAAAATCGACATCATTCCTTGGTCGCCAGAACTGCCTGTTTTTGTCATTAATGCCTTAACGCCAGCCGAGGCCATCAAGGTTATTGTGGTCAAGGACACCCACATGAAGGTTGTGGTTCCAGACCATCAGCAAAGCATTGCCATCGGTCGACGGGGTCAGAATGTCAAGCTGGCCCACCAATTAACAGGATGCACCATTGAAATTGTGACGGAAAGTGTGGAAAGCCAGCAACGCACCCAGTTCCGTCAAGAGGCAACTGCCCTGTTTATGGACAAATTGGATGTGGATGAATTGATGGCACATTTCTTGGTTTCCGAGGGGTTTGAAACCATCGAAGACCTGGCCCAATCCTCTATGGAAGAATTAACCGCCATGCCCGGCATGACCCCAGAAGTGGCTAGCGAGTTAAAAGAGCGGGCCATAGAAGCTGTGGGTGAAAAAGAAAAGGCTCTGGCCGCAGTGTTTACGCACAGTGGCGGAGATGCCGCAATTGTAAAAATTGGCTTTCCTGTGCAAGCTTTGTCTTGCCTATTATCCCATAAGGTGGTATCCCTGAAGCAACTGGCTGATTTATCCCTAGATGAGCTGCTGGATATCATCAAGCCAAAAAGCGCGATGTTAGAACAAGAGCAATGGGGTGAATTAATTTTGAGGGCACGATCACTATGACGGATGAAAAAATGACGGAAGAAAAGAAAAAGCGCAAACCTTTGGGTCTACAAATTCCGTCAACACCACAAGGCCAAGCGCCTGGCCAAATCAGGCAAAGCTTGTCCCATGGGCGGTCTAAAAATGTCACGGTGGAAGTCAAGCGCCGTCGTCAATCGGGCGGCAGTAGCCATGATCGTGACTCTGGAACACGCTTAACGGGTCAAGAGCAAACGGTGCGGTTAAAAGCGTTGCAAGAGGCTCTGATTGTCCAAGAGCAGCAAACGGCGCTGAAGGCGGCCCACGATTTGCTCCAAGCATCCCATCATGTTCCTAGCGATTCACCGGCACAACCAGCGGAGCAATCGGATGCATTGAGCACCACTGGTCGTCATGAAGAAGATCTATCCAACACGGGCAATTCTGACAATATGGCCAAGGATTTTGATCCTGGTTCAGCACCTGTGGCATCTGAAGAGGCTGTTTCTGCCCCCGTTGTACCAGCGGTTGCATTAACGGCCGAAGAACGTTTTGCAGAAAACTTGAAAAAACGTCGATCCAACAAAGAAGATCGTCCAGAAATGGCCAGCAAGGAAAAAGAGCCTTATCGCAAAACAGAAGCCATTAAGAAGTCGCAAAAAGCGGGCAGGAAAAAAGACGTCAAGGTGTTCCCCGGCGATTTGGCCGATGCAGACGACTATCACAGGCCTGTTTTGGGGTTAAAAAAGTTGAGAAAAAACAGCTTTGGTGGATCAAAAAATCGATCCTATAAATCCAGCACCACCACCCCATCGGTGATCATAAGAGACCGCATCAGCATCGATGATTTGGCCCATCAAATGGGAGAAAAAGCCACCATTATCCTTCGAAGTTTAAACAAAATGGGAATGACGGTTACGTCTCAAAGCTCTATTGATGGAGACAGCGCACAGCTTTTTGCAGAAGAACGCGGTTGTATGGTGAAAAGAGACCTTAATGAAAATCTAGAGCACAGCCTGTGGAATCAAGAGGCCTCTGATGCCGTTATCCGCCCCCCTGTCGTAACCGTTATGGGCCATGTGGACCACGGAAAAACGTCTCTGCTGGATGCATTGCGAAAAACAGACGTGGTGGCCAAGGAATCTGGTGGCATTACCCAGCATATTGGGGCATATCGGGTTCATTTGCCTTCTGGAAAAGTCATTACCTTTATTGACACCCCTGGTCACCAAGCCTTTACAAAAATGCGCGCACGCGGGGCAGAAATGACCGACATCGTGATTTTGGTTGTTGCGGCCGATGATGGCATTAATGCCCAAACCGTAGAAGCCATTGCCCACTGTAAGGCGGCCAACGTGCCCATGATTGTGGCCATTAACAAAATAGACAAACCGGGCGCCCGACCAGATTATGTCCGCCAACAATTACTGAGCCATGAAATTGTGGTAGAAAAACTGGGCGGAGATGTCCAAGACGTCGAGGTGTCGGCCCTGCAAGGCATTGGTTTGGATGATTTGGAAGAAGCCATTGTGTTGCAAGCCGAATTATTGGGCTTGGCGTCCAGTCAAACCATTCGCGCAAAGGGTGTCATTTTGGAAACCCATGTGAAAAAAGGATATGGCTCTGTGGCCACCCTAATGGTCCAAGAGGGCACATTACGCAAGGGTGATTTATTTGTGGTGGGTACCACGTGGGGACGTGTGCGTCTGTTGTTTGATGATGCCGGTAAAACCGTATCGGATGCCACAGCATCACAACCTGTAGAGGTGGTGGGATTTTCCGAATTACCCCAATCCGGTGATTTATTCATGGTTGTGCCATCAGAAAGCGCGGCAAAGGAATTTGTATCTTGGAAAAAAGAGCACCTATCCAGCATCAAAGAAGACAGCATCAGCACGCAGTTTTCTCTGGCTGACCATTTAAAGAGTCAAAATCAGAAAGAAAAAGCGGTGGTGATCAAGGCCGATGCCCAGGGATCATTAGAAGGGATTTTGAACGAATTGGCCAAAATCAATCATGATGAAATTCAATTGAAAATCGTCAGCACAGGGGTCGGCGCCATCAATGAAGGGGATGCCTTGTTGGCCATTGCATCCGGCGCCCTGATTGTTAATTTTAATGTCCCTGTTTTGCCCGAAGCGCGGAAACTGATTGAAAGCAAGGGATTGTGCGTCCTGCACCATAAAATCATTTATCGTGTTACGGATGATGTACGGGAAATTTTGTCCGGCTTGTTGGCCCCCGTCTATCAAGAAGAATGGTTGGGTCGAGCCCAAGTGATGCAGGTTTTTCATGTGAAAAAAGAGTCGGCCATTGCGGGCTGTTTGATCAAAGAGGGGCTGTTGCGTCGCAGCGAGAGCATTCGTGTTTTGCGGGGTGGTAAAGTGGTTTATGAGGGATCACTGAAAACCTTGCGGCACATCAAAGACGATGTTCGGGAAAAAACCGCTGGCCACGAATGCGGGGTCATGTTGGATGGGTATTCTGATTTTCATGTGGACGATGTCATTGAATGCTTTACCCGCAAACGCGTCGAGCGTTCGGTCTGATCAGCGCAGCGTTTTTCTGTGAAGGGGGGTGGGTGATGCCACTGGTGGATCGTTGAGGTTCCTGTGAGGTAGCAACGGGGGGGCTTCTCTTCCCTTCTGACAATTATGGTCCTGCGGGTAGCCCATTTCACCCAGAGATTGCGTCCTAATGGGTTGGCCTTAGAGGACTCCTTGCAGGATCACCCTTGTTTGGGCGGGCCAGCCACCTTCGTTCTATTTTTAAATAGTGATGAAATCAGAAGCGTCAGAGTTCCCTATGGTTTCGTATTGAATTTTATACTCCGTGTTTGGCCCTCTTGCCCACCGATCTATAAAAGAAAGCCTATTCTTGTCTGTGAACCCAGCGAGGGTTTTTACATTGCTTTTTTATCCCCAGTGTGATCAAAAATCGAATTGTTTAAATGATTTAAATGTATAAAAAACCTGATTTAATGGCATTTTTT
>CAXNJQ010000082.1:0-3539 GCA_964202705.1 Holosporaceae bacterium | reverse complement strand
CGTGCCCCCGACCATTATTCCTTGGCTGTCCATCACAACCCATCAACGGGCCTTGGGTCAGAGGATTTAAAAATCCATTCCACCCATTCCACCCATTCCGCCACCCATGCCTGCGTGCGGTGCTGGGGCTTCTTTGGATGGTTTGTCGCTGATCATGACCTCTGTGGTGATGAACAATCCGGCAATGGATCCTGCATTTTGTAAGGCCAAACGCACCACTTTTTTCGGATCAATCACACCCATTTCCACCATATCGCCATACACATCTTTGTGGGCATCATAGCCATAATTCTTGCTGTTTTGTTCCAGCAATTTTTGGACAATGACCACGCCTTCTTTTCCTGCATTTTCAGCAATTTGACAAGCGGGCGCTTGCAACGCCTTTAACACACAGCGCATACCAAAAATATAATCATTGGAAAATTCTGAATATTCTTTTGACTGGCCTGGCTTTGTCACGTCGGCGATATAGGCACTTAATGCTTTTCCAGCATACAACAAGGCCACACCACCACCCGCCACAATGCCTTCTTCAACCGCCGCACGGGTGGCATGAGCTGCATCATCCACACGATCTTTTTTCTCTTTGACTTCAGACTCTGTGGCCCCACCCACACGAATCACCGCCACGCCACCAACCAATTTGGCCAAACGTTCTTGCAACTTTTCACGATCATAATCAGAAGCTGTCTCCTCGATTTGACGACGAATCAGGCTGCAACGACCGGCAATGATTTCTTTTGTACTGCCCAAGCCACCCTCGACAATGGTGGTGCTGTCGCGATCAATGACCACACGCTTTGCTCTGCCTAAATCGGTCAGGTTAACCTTATCCAACGTCATACCCACCTCTTCGGAAATCACACGACCGCCGGTTAGTACAGCAATGTCTTCCAGGATCGCTTTGCGACGATCGCCAAATCCAGGGGCCTTAACAGCGACAACCTTTAATCCAATGCGAATTTTATTGATGATTAATGTGGCCAGAGCTTCGCCCTCCACGTCCTCGGCAATAATCAAGCAAGATGCCCCTTTGCGCACCAATTCTTCTAGAATAGACGCAATGGTTTGTAAAGAGCTGATTTTTTTATCGCACAACAAAATATACGGATTTTCCAACTCGCAAATCATTTTTTCAGAATTCGTGCAGAAATAAGAGGAAATATATCCACGATCAAACTGCATTCCCTCGACCACATCCAACTCGGTGGTCAAAGATTTGGCTTCTTCTACGGTAATAACCCCTTCGTCACCGACGCGCTGCATGGCTTCGGCCACGATGGCTCCGATTTCAGGATCACTATTGGCAGAAATGGTCGCAACTTGGGAAATCTTTTGGGCATCACCTTTGATCATCACACTGTTTTTGTGCAATTGTTCAATCAACATTTCAACGGCCTTGTCCATACCACGCTTGATTTCGATGCGATTCATACCTGAACCAATGCCTTTTACGCCCTCCATGATCAAGGCTTGGGCCAAAACCGTGGCTGTGGTTGTACCGTCTCCGGCTGAGTCAGCGGTTTTAGAAGCCACCTCGCGTACCATCTGGGCACCCATATTCTCAAAACGATCGGATAACTCAATTTCCTTGGCCACGGTAACGCCATCCTTGGTCACACGTGGTGCCCCATAGGCTCTTTCAAAAATCACATTTCGTCCCCGTGGACCCAATGTGGATTTAACGGCATCAGCCAGAATATTAATACCCCGTAAAAAGCTTCCTTGAGAATCTTTAAAGCGAATGTCTTTTGCTGCCATGATTATTTCTCCTGTTTAAAACAATTGATTCAATTTCATTCGGAAAACAATATCTTGCTTATGCTGCGGGGGTCGCTAAAACAGCTAAAATATCAGATTCTTTCATGATGACGATATCCACCCCATCAATTTTACTTTCCGTTCCCGACCACTTTCCAAACAAAACGCAATCGTCAACCTTGACATCCATTGGTGTCAATTGACCGGCATCATTACGGGCACCTGGACCGATGGCAAGAACTATTCCTTTGATGGGTTTTTCCTTGGCCGTATCGGGAATGATTAATCCACCTGCCGTTACCTCATCGCTCTCTAATCTTTGAATCACAACACGATCGTGCAACGGGCGCAACGAGAGAGAAAAACTGGACATTTATGGAGTCTCCTTTTCAGTAAGATGATACATTAGCAGACCGCAACGTCGATTGCTAATTTTGTTTATTTTTAACACACAGCACCCCTTTATGCAAGGGGATGTTCACCATTCCTTTATCCATTGGCCTGGGTTTTCTTCTCTTTTTGACGCAATGCGGTGTGTACAAATTGACCCTGAAACGCCTGATGGGTAAATTCACACAACAGCTGTACACCAAAGGCGATTCCACCTTTTGGATTTAAGGGTGTGGCTTTGCTGGCCATATCCACGCCAGCAATATCCAAATGCGCCCATGGTTGATTTTTCTGCACAAAACGACCCAAAAAAGCCGCCGCTGTTGCAGAGCCTGCCCCCACACCAGGGCTTGAAATATTTTTCATGTCTGCACAATCGCTGTTCATGTCCCGATCATAGTTTTTATGCATGGGCAATCGCCACAAGGCCTCGCCCGTTTTTTCGCCCGCCCCAATTAATTGCTGCGCCAATGCATCATCGTTTGCAAACAACCCGGCATACGTCGAACCCAAGGCTGCAATAACGGCACCGGTTAAGGTGGCCACATCCACAATAATGGCGGGTTTAAATCTGTCTTGGGTATAGGTCAATGCATCGGCCAAAATCAATCGACCTTCGGCATCCGTGTTCAGCACTTCTATGGTTTGACCCGACAGGGATGTCACAATATCGCCCGGTCTTTGCGCCCGATCCGATGGCATGTTTTCCACGAGTGCCAATACGGCCACCACATTGACTGGCGCCTTTTGCAAGGCCAAAGCACGCACCACACCCGATACGACCACCGCACCTGTTTTATCCAACTTCATGTCTTCCATACCATTGGATGGTTTTAACGACAAACCACCGCTGTCAAAGGTCACCCCCTTGCCCACCAGCGCCACCACAGGGTTATCCTTACCCGCGCCCATCCAAGAGGCCACCACCACCCGTGCCGATCGCGCACTGCCCTGGGATACGCCCAGCAGAGCCCCCCACCCTGTTAACTGATTTTCCTCCATCACCTCGACTGTGATGCCCAATTTTTCAAAATCTTTAACCTGATGTGCAAAGGTTTCAGGATAAATAATATTGCCTGGCTGATTGGCCATATCGCGGGCCCAATGCACCGATTGCACCACGTGATGGTCCATCATGCGCTGGGTTTTGACCTCTGCTTCATGGGCATCAGGATGAACAACATAGGCTTTTTTACAGCGGGCTGGCGCGGGTCGTGCCTTTGTTCGATAACGGTTAAATCGCCAAGATCCCATTTCACAACCATGGGCCACATTCAGCATATTTTCTTGATTCAGAGCATCCACCATCAGGGCGCCCACGCCATCGGCCGGCACATGTTGCAATAATTTTGCACCCATTTCTTGCCACTCTGTTGGCGTTTGTGGTG
>CAXNJQ010000081.1:0-4175 GCA_964202705.1 Holosporaceae bacterium | reverse complement strand
GTCTGAAATTACAGAATCCTATGGATCATCGTCCATGGCGACGGTTTGCGGTGCGTCACTGGCGTTAATGGATGCTGGAATCAAGTTGCGGGCACCTGTGGCGGGCATTGCCATGGGATTGGTTAAAGAGGGGGAAGAATCCATAATTTTATCGGACATTTCCGGATCCGAAGACAGCCTTGGGGATATGGATTTTAAAGTGGCGGGAACAGAGCAGGGCATTACGGCATTGCAAATGGATCTGAAAGGTCAGGCACTAAGCAGCGCCTTTATGAAAAAAGCTTTGGAGCAGGCACGAATCGGCAGAAAACACATTCTTGATGCGATGCAATCCCAGAGTTTGAGTATGGCCAGAGGAGAAATCAGTCCTTATGCGCCAGCCATGGGAACCATTCGAATTGCGGTGGATAAAATCCGAGATTTAATTGGTTCGGGTGGAAAAGTCATTCGTGAGTTGTGCGAATCGACAGGTTCAAAAATTGATATTGGGGATGATGGGGTGGTTTCCGTATTTTCTTCTGGATCCAAAGCTCTGAACACCACCCTGGATCGCATTAAAGGCATCACAGGTGTACCAGAGGCAGGTCAGATTTATGAAGGAACGGTGGTCAGTCTAAGAGAATTCGGGGCGTTTGTTAATTTTGGTTTTGCAAAAGATGGCATGGTTCACATCAGTGAAGTCGCCCCGAATCGTATCGAGGATATTCATCTAGTTTTATCCGTAGGAGATAAAGTGTCGGTGAAATTGTTAGAGATCGATTCAATGGGTCGATCAAAATTAAGTATTAAACAGGTGTAAAACAAAGTGAGTAATATGAAAAACAATACAGGAACTCCCTTAATAGGGGAAGTTTACCAAGGGACAGTGGTGGGTATTCAAAGATATGGCGCTTTTGTCAATTTTGGATTTGAACAAGACGGGCTGGTCCCAATTAAAGAAATTTCCCATTCTCATATCGAGACTGTGGAATCCGCGTTGTCATTAAGACAGCCGGTCAGTGTTAAAGTTATTGGTTTCGACCAAAGAGGTTTTCCGAAATTGAGCATAAAAGCTGTTTCAGGGGAATCGGATTCAAATCATCATGGTGAATCACGCGGTTCATCTTTTCGCAAAACTCGGAGTGAAGGTAACATGTCTCAAAAACCCGTAGAAGGTACTGTTTATAATGGCGTAGTGGTTAAGATCGTTGATTTTGGCGCTTTTGTTGATTTTGGTTTTGGCCAAGACGGCATGGTCCACATCAGTCAAATCGCTCCTCATCGCATCCCAGATGTGCGCTCTGAGCTAGAGGAAAAACAGGCCATTCGTGTAAAATTCATTGGATTTGATGATCGTGGTCGCATCAAGCTCAGCATCAAAGAAGCCATTGGTCATACGGCCATTGATGGACCTTTGGCTGGTCAACCAAGACCTTCTCGCGATGATTCTGCACCATCCGGTCCACAACCTGTTATTGGTGAAACCTATGAAGGGGCCGTGGTGAAAATCATTTCATCCGGTATATTTGTCAAGTTTGGCTTTGCAAAAGACGGCATGGTTCATGTCCGTGAAATTTCTGACGAGCATATTGATAACATCGAAGATGTTGTCAGTGTGGGCGATACGGTTACCGTAAAGGTCATCGGATTTGACGATCAGGGACGTACAAAGTTAAGCATTAAGCAAGTCGAATAGTCCTTTTTGGCTATTTGTTTTTCCGGGGCCTGGCTGGGTTCCGGTTAATTCTTTGGATCCAGATTTGGGCTTTTGGCTCATTTTTGGGTCCTTTTTTATTGTGGCTCAGTTGGGTTGGTCTAGAGCATCTTCCTGATGGCCCCCATTAGACTGAACTGGCGACCTTACAACTGGATGTTGGGGTATATGATTCTGGGCTGGGTAGTGCTGGGGGCATTTGGACAATGAATGCGGTCATCATGATTTAAACGGGGTCAAATGTCGTATACAAAGATCAAAAGATTCCAGGTTTTTTTACAAGTACAATGATCGGGATTTTTTCCTCGTCAGACCATGGCGTATCTTTTTGTAAATGGCTTTTTTGAACCCGATACCGTATACGCCCCCTAATCTGTGATGATTATTTCTGCCATCACACATCTGTGTCCTTTTAGGCTAATGACTTCCCCACCAGATATTCTGGGTGATGCGTAATCCAGATTATCTGTGAACCATTTTGGCTCAGGATGGGGTATGATTATTCAACGTCGGTTGAATCACTGGTTGAATCAACGTCGGTTGAATCACTTTCGCCTTTTTCTTTTTCTTGTGATTCTACGATTTGTTTCAGCAGATTATTGATTTGCTCATCCAATTTTTTACTCGCTGCATCATCGTTCATGGACTTGTGTGGCGCATCAATACCTGCAGAATCCATATCTTCACCTGCTGAGGTTACGGCACCCGTGTGATCCTTAGGATCCATCGACGCATCCTCATCGTCTGTTTCAGCATCTTCTAGCTTTTCCTCTAGGGCTTCAGCTTTTTCTTCCGCTTGGTCTATTTTTTCTTCGGCTGATTCCATATCATTTTCAATGGCATGCGCCTCGTACTCTGCAGTTTCTTTTGCTTGGTCCACTTTTTCTTCGGCTGATTCCATATCATTTTTAATGGCATCCACCTCTTGCTCTGCAGCTTTAACATCCATATTATCCATATCAGCAGATACAGAAACCGTGGCTAAAAGGGACAGAGCCAACATCAGGCTGCTTGTTTTGAATAAGTTCATATCATTTCTCCGATTTGTTTTTTGTTCACATACAAATACTACGCAGAAAAAGTTAAAATACAGCGTAATTTTTCAAAGGAAAACATGAATGTTTCGGGCATTTTTATATGATTTTATACTGTTAAAAACGGATCAGGCCTGTTAAAGTTATTGAATAGATGGAATTTTTGACCTTAAACCCCATCATTTTTTCATTTGGATCAGAGAAAACCCCTTGTTTTTAAGTCAGAAAAATCCTGACCATATCATGGAGCCATAAATAATCAGGCTGCGCGCCTGAATTTTAGAGTATATCTTTCTAAAATATTTAGGATCAGGTTCCATTTTTTTCATGTAATCATGCTCCACTTGATGGATGAGGAGTTGGTCATGCTTGGTGGCTTTTTGCCTGGTCAACGCTTATACTCAAATCTATGCTGTTCAGCGTCGTATTTACCCACAGACAGTGTGGTTTTCCAATCAAGGAAACACTGTTGGATGTCGCGGGGCATAAGGGGCTTGGATCATGGAACACAATGGTTTACCCGTCAATTTCTTGACTGCATTCTCTGCCAAGAGTGCGAAGAGTGCCGTTGATGGTGTGTCGGTGCATATCGTTTTAATAATCTGCACCCGAGCCACCAGCACTCACGTCTCCAGAATCACTGGCCCCTTCGTCCATGCTAGCCACAGCCGCACCAGAATCAAGTTACGAACCCTCCCCATCATCCCTCAGTCACGAATCGGGTTCCAGCAGAATGGTCAGCCTCATCCCTCAGTCAGCTTTATCAGACGAATCAGCACTCACGTCTCCAGAATCACTGGCCCCTTCGTCCATGCTAGCCACAGCCGCACCATCAGCACCAGTATGATTATCGGCCGTTCCATGTGCACTTGGCGCTTTATCGCCGTCTGAATCGCTTAGAAGAGATGCATCAGGTTTTGGCAATTCAGGCAACGTTCCACCCGTTAACAAAGTGTTAATGTCATCGCCAGACAAAGTTTCATATTCCAATAATTTGGTGGCCAACAGATCTAAATGATCACGATGGGTATTTAAAATATGTCGTGCAGTACGGTGCGCCCGCTCGATCAATGCTTTGACCTCATGATCGATCATCTGCAGAACTTCTTCGGAATAATCCGTGCGTGTGCTGCTCCAAAAATGACCATTATCGCCACCAGAATAACACATCAATCCGGCCGTATCACTCATTCCCCATTCCACCACCATGCGACGTGCCAAATCCGTGGCCATTTTAAAGTCTGATGATGCCCCGGTGGTGACGTATTCATGGCCAAAAATCAATTCTTCTGCTACCCGTCCGGCCAATGCCACGGCTAAATCATCGTGCAATCGCACACGACTGAGAGAGACCCGATCGCCTTCTGGCAAACGCACCACCATACCCAATGCACCGCCACGAGGAATAATGGTGGCTTTGTGAATGGGGTCGCTGTGTTTGCTGTGAT
>CAXNJQ010000080.1:0-3824 GCA_964202705.1 Holosporaceae bacterium | reverse complement strand
TATTTGTTATCAGTTTTATTATTGTGCTTGCCGATTTATTACGTCAAAAATATGCTGTTTTGCAAAAAATATTTCTTGTAATTTTTGGCAAAATTATGCGCGAACACGAAAAACAACAAGCCAAACTCACAGGTTTAAGCTATGCTTTTATTGCTGCTAGCACTGTTTTTTCTTTGGCAAAACCAGTGGTGAGTGTGATGTCTTTCTTTATTTTGGCTATCGCCGACGGTTTTGCTTCTATTGTTGGCAAATCAATAAAAAGCAGGCCTTTTTATCAAAAAACTTTGGCAGGTTCAATCACTTTCTTTTGCCTTGCCTTTCTTGTGGTTTTGGTTGCTGGCTGGAATTTTGGTTATCGTGGTTTTGCTTTTTATGGCTATGCTTTATTGGCGGTGATTTTTGCCACTGCTTTTGAAGCAAGATCAAATTTATTGGCACTAGACGACAACTTGGCAGTGCCAATAAGCTTTGCTGTGGTGCTGTCTTTTCTAGATGCCATGTGGCAATTTTTATGACTTAATTTGATTTTTTATGGGCTATAATGTTGATAGTTCAGATAATTTCAGAGCACATGTTGGTATTGCTATTTTTACTGGATTTATAGGTTCTGTTGCTGGAAGTACTGCTGGTTTTATTGTTGGCGGTGTTTTGGTAGCTATTATGGTAGTTTAATAGATGATAAACTTTTTGGCGATAAATATATTGGAGCTTTTGTTGGCGGTGCTGTTGGTGGATTTTTGTATTTTTTAACATTTAACAACAACTTATGTTTAGAAGAAAATTAACGACATGGAGTTTTTAAAATGGTGCGTTTTGCTCATTATCACCTACCATAAAACTCCTAAAAAAAGATTAATATTAAAACGCCGTGAAACCACTATATAAAGGGCTTCACAAGGTTTATATTACCTTTTGAAAGTGTTCTAGCAAGTGGGAAGGACACACTTTTAAGTCAATTCCCATAATTAAGTAAATGCTATGAATCTAGAAGAATACAGACATCAAATTGGGCTATATCATGAGTTTTCTAGTGCCATTAGAGAGATTTTATCAAAAGCCATCAATTTAAGCGGCGCCAAGATACATCATATTTCTTGCAGGGCTAAAGACCATGAATCTTTAAGAAACAAAGTTCAAAAAGAAAAGTATTGCGAAAATGATCAAAACAAAATTGAAGACTTTATAACCGACTTAGCTGGTTGTAGAATTGTTTTTTATCATGATTCCGATATTAACAGATTTAGAAATTTAGGAATTATTGAAGCTAATTTTGATATTGATCGGAAGAGATCGGTGGAGCGTCTGCCAAAAAGAGGAGAAGGTAGCAAAGCGGAGGATTATTATAAAGGAGTTCACTATATTGTAAGATTGAAAGAGAATAGAATAAACCTGCTAGAATATAGTAAATTCAAAGGTTTGTGGTGTGAGGTTCAGATTCATTCGGCGTTAAATAATATATTTTTCCAAATTAGTCATGACATAACATATAAGCCTAATATTGGTGACAAAATTGGTCAGGATAGATTGAGATCTATCGATAGAATGCTATGCGATATTATTGATAAACACTTGATTCCGGCCCAGTTGGCATTTGAAAAAGTTAAAATTAATCGCGACAGACTCTTGAATGGAAAAGACCTGGTGGATTCTAATATGATAGATGAAGTGAAGAAAGGGAAGATAACAGATAACAATAAACTTTATGCTTTTTTAGAAAGATACAAAGCAATTATGCCTGATTATAATGATGCGGAAGAGTTGGTAAATGAGGCATTCGAGATTTGTAAAGTTTCTATGGATGTGGCCAGAACCAATGAATCCCCAACAATCATAACTAACTGGGGAAATATAAGAGGAAAAAGTTATGACGAAGTAGTCAGTCTATGTTTGGAGATATTAGATATTTTAAGGTATCGAATCAGAGTAGAAAATTCTATATCACTTTTACTGAGGTACTCACTTGTTCAAACCAAGAAGATTCAAGACAAGATCAAAGAGAATCTGGAAAATATATCAGAGTACAAGATTATGATTCTGAAAAAAGCTGGATTGAGTTTTCATACTTTGATTATTGAGGAATTAGATAAGCTGAATACTAAAAGTAAGATTAAATATTCGTATGCAATTTCTGTGATTTGTCGCAACCTGTTATCCTGCGAAACAAGAGATGAATCTTCAAATTATGAGTCATTTACTTTTCATAGAGGATCAATTAATGCTTCCGATGGCTTCAAAAAAGTTAGATCTAATGCTGTAAAAATCCTTAAAGAAACTTATGACCTAATCCAAAAATCTTCTGCAAATGATAAAATAAAGAAATGCCTAGAAATATCAGAAGCTCTAGAACGCGCATGTTGGCAAGGTTCACAATCCGCTCAAAACGATAATCAATATTATGAGCTCTTTAACCTGGTATTAGAAAATGCAAAAGAAGTAACAAAGTTTTATATATCGAGAATTCCGAACCGCGAATATAAGCTGACTCAGAGAATGGAAGATTCTTTGGCACAACTCCACTACCGATCAAGTGAGATAAATTTAGAAAACACACCAAATCCAGAAGTCGTCAAAACAAGCAGCGAGTTAAAAATCCTAATAGAAGAGTTTCGTGATACGGCGAAGCAAGATGAAGAATATGTAATTTATCGAGATTTGGTTTCTAGTTATTACAAATTTAGATCGTTAGATAATAGTTATTGGGAAGATAGATACCAGGATGAGAAAAAAGTGATCGAAGGTTATGTGGAATTAGTAAATGAGCAAAATCTAGAGAAATGGCTATATAGAGTCTCCAGCATCATAAAAACTGAAGAGGATAAACATCCATCTCCAGTTCAGAATTTTTTGATAACTCTTACAAAAAAATGCCCTGATTTAGCTATAAAAATTCTTAAAAATAAGTCAGAGGAAATAAATGATCTTAACGTTAATGGCCACGACAATATCGTGGTTTTATCAGTGCTATCTGGGTTATTTGAGAATAGAAAAAAAGATGTGGAAGAGCTAATAGAATGTTACCTTGAGAAAGGTATATATTTGAGAGAGTGCATATCAGCCATTTCTGGTGAAAAAAACAATCTAGATTTTGCTTTGTTAGAAAAGCTCTTGAAGAGCGCCCAAAAAGACATCCAAGGCAAAAAAGAAAATAGCGATGTTTTGCTTAAGTTTATCCCAATAATAAATAATAGCCACTCTCTAGAAACAAAAAAAGAAGCCAAAGATTTTATTCTGAAAATTATCAAAGAGTTGATCGCTAATAACAATACTGGATGGATTCAACAGGCTGATCTAAACAGCTTCACGGAAGAAATAATCGGCGATTTAACCAATTCAAAAGACGTAAAAATTATTTTGGATGGAATGATTACTATAGGTCAAATTGATTATAGTGCTGAAGAAGTGCTGGCAAGATTGGTAAAAAAATATCCGAAAGAAGTAATCAACTTTTTTGCAAATCGTTTAAAAAGAGAGAAGTCTGATAATGTTGATAGGTATGATGCAATACCTTATAAATTCTACAACTCAACCCTAAAAAAAGAGCTTACTAAATCTGCTGAAATACTACTCGAAAATGCTAGAAATAATTTTAAGGAAAATTCTGAAATTTTCATGTTTAGATGGGGTAAATTATTGCAGAGAGTATTTGATGATTTGCCGCAAATTTTTATAGATGAGCTGGTTAAAATTGCTCAGAACGAAAAAGAAGAAGATATAGATTTTGCCATTAGTATTTTAAGTAGTTTAACATATTTAAGGGATTGTCACGATATAGAAAAATTGAAGAATGTTTGCAAAGCGGTAATTGAAAATCCGACATATCAAGA
>CAXNJQ010000079.1:0-4248 GCA_964202705.1 Holosporaceae bacterium | reverse complement strand
ACGCCTCTAGGTCTTCCCGTTTCTGCACATCTGTTACGAACCCTCACTTTAGAAGAGCTACGTGGCATTTTTGCAAGCTTTATAGAAGCCTCAAATCGCTGCTCTACCGAACTATCTCTGTCCATAATTTGGATTTTCAGTTCTTTCCTTTTACTTGCGTAATCAACAACTAGATTTTTTTTTCTTTGGTTGCTTTCCAATAATCCTTTTCTCGCCACTATAACCTCCTAATTGTAAAACGGAAGACCGAATTCTTCTAACAGAGCTTTTCCATCCTGATTGGATTTTGCACTTGTAACAAAAACAATATCCATCCCCAAAATATCATTAATTTTATCGTATTTTATTTCAGGAAAAATATAATACTCTTTAACGCCCATTGAAAAATTTCCACGGCCATCAAAACTCTTACCAGATAACCCCCTAAAGTCACGGATTCTTGGCATAGCGATATTAACCAACCTCTCCAAAAACTCATACATTCTATTGCCACGCAAAGTAACCTTGGCTCCCAAATTCATTCCTTCTCTGATTTTAAAACCCGCTATAGACTGCTTTGCCTTTGTTATACAAGGTTTTTGACCAGATATATCAGCCAAACCCTCTATGGCTGCCTCAAGAATGCTCTTTTCTTGCATTCTCTTTCCCAAACCCATATTAATCACTATTTTTTCCAAATTTGGAACCGAGTGAATATTTTTATACCCCATTTTATTCATCAATGATTCCCGAATTTTAGTTTCATAAAGAAACCTAATTTGGGGCTTCGAATTATTTTCGCTCATGTCATATCCTTATTGAACTCTATCACTTTAAACGACAATTACCAGACAATCAATATTAAACAGCGCCTAAAAGGGAACCATCTCTCTTTGCATATCGAACTTTTACATCGGATTCAAAACGAAAACCAATCTTGGTCGTCATTTTTTTGGACCAATGAAATGACTCACCTGAACCTGGGGCAACCAGAGCAACGTTGGATATGTGAATAGATGCTTCTTTTTTAACGACTCCGCCCTCTGGATTTTGCATAGAAGGCTTTACGTGTCGAGAAACCACATTCACTCCATCAACTGTAACTCTGTTTTTCTTACGATCTACCAAGGAAATTTTTCCTTTAGAGCCTTTGTGGTCTCCTGCAACGACAAAAACGTCATCGCCTTTTTTTAATTTCCAAGCCATTAATACACCTCCGGCGCAAGAGAAACAATCTTTGAATAAGAAGAACCAAGTTCTCTGGGAACTGGTCCGAAAATACGTGTTCCCAAAGGTTCCCCTGTTGGCTTAATCAAAACAACGGCATTTTCATCAAAAATAATCTTAGAACCATCTGGGCGTTGAATCCCCTTTTTCGTTCTAACAATCACTGCTTTTTGAACCGTTCCTTTTTTGACTTTGGATGTGGGACTTGCATCTTTGATGGATACTACAATAATATCCCCAGTAAATGCAAAGTTCCGATGAGATCCACCCAAAACTTTGATGCACATAACCTCTTTAGCGCCAGTATTATCGGCAACTTTTAAACGTGTTTGCATACATATCATTGAATGCCTCCATCTGCCAAACCAACAATTTCCCAATGCTTTGTCTTGGACAAAGGACGCGTTTCGCGGATGGAAACCCAGGCACCCTCACCATACGCATTGTTCTCATCGTGAGCAGCATATTTTTTAAAAACGGTAATATCTTTCTTGTAAATAGGGTGGCGACTTACTCTGCTTACCCTAACCATAGCGGTCTTGTTCATTTTATGACCAACAACCTGCCCACTTAAAACACGTCTTGGCATTTTATTAGTGCTTAGCCTCCTTTCTGAACTTTTCAGAGAGCGCTGTTTTGAATCGCGCAATATCTTTTTTAGACAAACCCACTTCACTGGACCGAAAACCCTCGGCTCCGCTGCTCATTCTCAACTGGAACAAACCTCTTCTTCTATCAACTATAGACTTCTTAATGTCCTGAATAGACATTTTTTGAATATCGGCAAACAATTGCTTCTTCATATCCGCCCCCATTAATTTAATATTAACGATTAACCGCCCCTAGAACTGCGCTGAACAAAGCGCGTATCAATGGGCAACTTGCGAGAAGCCAACCGAAAAGCCTCCTGCGCCAGCTCCATAGGAACCCCACCAATCTCAACCAAAATTCGACCTGGCTTTACACGACAAGCCCAATAATCAATGCTTCCCTTCCCGCTTCCCATACGAACTTCCGCAGGCTTTGAAGTAACAGGGACATCAGGGAACATTCTGACCCAAACCTGCCCCATACGCTTAACGTGACGGCTAATGCACCTACGAGCAGACTCAATCTGCCGAGCTGTAATACGATCTGGCGCCAAAGCCTGCAAACCATATTGCCCAAAAACAATATCGGAACCCTGGGTGGCCTCCCCGTGAATTTTACCCTTAAAAAGCTTTCTATATTTTGTTTTTCTAGGCATTAACATGTTTCGTACTCCTCACCACTTTTTAGAAGATTCTAATCTCTTGTCCACACCCGAAGATTCCACGGAATCCAAAATGTCTCCTCTGTAAATCCAAACCTTTACCCCGCAGGCACCGCTGACAGTGTGGGAAACGCTAGAGGCAAAATCAATGTCCGCCCGCAAAGAGTGCAAAGGAACGCGACCCTCAAAATACCACTCTGTTCTGGCAATTTCAATGCCACCCAACCGTCCAGCGCAGTTGATTCGGATTCCTTTTGCCCCCATTTTCAGGGCCGACTGAATCGCTTTTCTCATTGCTCTTTTGTAAAAAACGCGACGCTCCATTTGTTGCGCAATGTCATTAGCAACATAATACGCCTGAAGCTCTGGTTTTCTAACTTCTACGATATTAAAAGAACAGTCAACATCGATGGCTTTTTTCATTTTTGCCAACAGCTGATCTACCCCAGACCCTTTTTTGCCAATCACCACACCTGGTCGTGACGAAAATACGGTCACTTTTGGCTTTGTACCTGGTCTTTCAATTAAAACCCGAGTCAATCCGGCGCCCTGAAGGTTCTTTTCGACGAACTTGCGAATTTCAATATCTTTTTGAACAAATGCAGCATAGTTTTTTTTAGAATACCATGCAGAATCCCACGTTTTGTTAATCCCAAGTCGAAGACCTATTGGATCTGCTTTTTGTCCCATTTTGGTTACAACGCCATCGTAATTGTTAAACCATCATACCGCGTCATAAAATTTTTGACAACCCCCTATCCCCCATTTATCCAACACATTTGATCTGTCGGGCCGGAATCTGCAACCGATCCCAACAGAGTTTACTCCAATTCTAAGGCGACGGACGATTAATGCTGTCCAAAAAATCATCATTGTTCTTGGTCATTTTCAGGCGCTCTAATAAAAAGTCCGTGGCTTCTGCGGCACTCATGGGGCTTAATGCCCTTCTCAGCAACCACTTGCGCTGCAGCTTGGCAGGATCAACCAGTAACTCCTCTCTTCTTGTCCCTGAACGCGTAATATCAATGGCTGGAAAAGTCCGCTTATCCGCCAACTTGCGATCCAAAATCAACTCAGAGTTGCCCGTTCCCTTAAACTCCTCAAATACAACCTCATCCATCCTGGAACCCGTATCCACCAACGCTGTGCCAATGATGGTCAGTGATCCCCCCTCCTCAACATTTCTAGCTGCCCCAAACAAGCGCTTTGGCTTTTGCAAGGCGTTGGCGTCCACCCCCCCTGTCAACACCTTTCCCGATGAAGGCACAACCGTATTGTATGCTCTGGCCAAACGGGTAATGGAATCTAAAAAGATCACCACATCTTTTTTGGCCTCTACCAAGCGCTTTGCTTTTTCGATGACCATTTCTGCGACCTGAACATGCCGGGCAGCAGGCTCGTCAAAGGTCGAGCTAATCACTTCACCATTCTTGACGGTGCGCGACATTTCCGTCACCTCTTCTGGACGCTCGTCGATCAATAAAACAATCAAGTGGACCTCGGGGTGATGCTGCATTATGGATTTAATCAACGTTTGCAAAATCACGGTTTTCCCCGTTCTAGGGGGTGCGACAATCAGACCGCGCTGGCCAAACCCTATGGGGGCAATCAAATCCGTTACGCGCAAGGTCAAATCCTTATTTTTTGGATCCACCCCCTCTGGAGCCTCTAGCGTAATTTTCCTGTTCGGAAACAAAGGCGTCAATTGATCAAACGGTATTCGATTACGCAACATATGGGGATCTGCAAAATTAACCTTTGTAATCTTGTTGAAGGAAAAATAACGCTCC
>CAXNJQ010000078.1:0-6467 GCA_964202705.1 Holosporaceae bacterium | reverse complement strand
GACTCTATTGTCATTCTCTCGACTCTATTGTCATTCTCTCGACTCTATTGTCATTCTCGCTTATTCTATGTCATTCTCGCTCATTCTATGTCATTCTCTCGACTCTATTGTCATTCTCGCTTATTATATGTCATTCTTGCTCACTCTATTGTCATTCTCTCGACTCTATTGTCATTCTTGCGACTCTATTGTCATTCTCGCGTAGGCGGGAATCTACAGAATTTCCTGTAACCTGATGGATCCCCGTTCTTCTACCGAGGACGACAGCATAGAGTCTGCACAGGCATGCCAACTGTAACCTGATGGATCCCCGTTCTCTGGATGAAAAATCTCATCTGATGTTTTGGGGTCAGACTAGGACGTTGCATCCGTATCTTTTCCACGGACAATGGCTTCTCTGACCAACGATCCCAAGGAATCAAGGCACCGATTCAAAAAGGAACCCCAATGGATGGGGGGGGAAGATTCAAAAACATGCAGATGGAAAGGACGACTCACTCTTATCCGCGCAACATCTGATGTTCTCGTCGTTCTGTATCCAAAACTTGGAATAGGTCTGTTGTGCCAGCAACGGCATTAATCACAGGAAAAGCCACAAGAAAGGGTTGCACAGATTTGGAAAAGATGGCTCTGGCTGCAAGCAATCGCTTTTTCTCTGCTAGAGGCAACCTCTTCGATTCTGCCAACCGGTGATTAACCGCAAACAAAAACAGTGATTCAGTATACCCAAATCGCAATACTTGTTGTAAAAATGCATTATTGGGGACCGTAACGATGCGCTGGAAAACAAAGTCTAATGGCGTTAACAGCGTATTCAAGTGGGAATCATCATTTTTATAAGGCGCACAGCGGCAACAGCTGAAAATGGACAGAAAGACCGTAAGCAAAAAAATGTAAAAACAAGAAAAGCGGGTCATGGGATAAAAAACCTTGTTCAGGGGATGTTTCTGTAATAAAAACATACCCCACTTTATTCCACTATGCAGCATTAAACTGCTGTTCTGCAAAAGACCAATTTATGATATTTGTCAACACAGATTCCACATGATCTTTACGAAGATTTTTATAATCCAGGTAATAAGCATGCTCCCACACATCAACAACCAACAGAGGATGATCCGTAGAGTTTAACCACACGGGGTCTGCATTACTGGTTGTTCTGATGGCAATCTGATTGTTTTCTGTACGCACCAACCATGCCCAACCACTGCCAAATTGTGACATTGCCGCCTCTAGCAGATCCTTTTTAACCTTTTCAAATCCACCAAAAGCCATAACGGCATCAAAAAATGCACCTTTTGTGGGGTATTGTGATTCTGCCTTGGGACAAATACTTTTCCAATAAAAATTATGGTTCCATATCTGCGCGGCATTGTTATAAATACGCTTATCTGGATTTGCATGGCTGCGAATGATCAAATCCTCCAAGGAATTGTCCTCTCTCTCTTTGACCGAAATCAGGCCCGAGAGTGCCCTTTCATAGCTTTTATGATGTCCTTGATAATGAACGTTGATGGTTTCTTGTTTAATGTGTGGTTCCAGAGCATCTGCTTGAAAAGGTAATTCAATAACGTAATTATCGGATTGAATAGACTTGGGTTGAACAGGAATGGGTTGAATAGACATGGGAAAAAAATAAAAAAATGTAAAAAAAGCAAAACGGCTCATTGGGTAAAAAGTTCATTTT
Source organism: Holosporaceae bacterium (assembly GCA_964202705.1). Taxonomy (GTDB): domain Bacteria; phylum Pseudomonadota; class Alphaproteobacteria; order Holosporales; family Holosporaceae. The sequence continues at coordinate 4,780 of CAXNJQ010000078.1, read as the reverse complement.
GCATCCATTAATGATACCCCTTTTTTCTTTAAAGTCAATGACTTTTCTGCTGTTTTGACTTTCTTACACGAAGAATCCACGCCCAATCCTGAATTCTGTCAGGCAGAAGACATGGTGTGCTCCACCATTGCGGCCTGAAAGGGTTGTAAATCCAATACAATATTCCAGTGGCTGGAACACTCTTCGTTCACCACCGATTCAATGATTTCTCCATTACGCGTATCGGTCCAATAGGCAAAATTACCGGATGCACCTGGATGTGCACTGGTGTCATGACCAGTATAGGCCATAACAGATCGATGCAAGCATTGCCTGTGATCCTGGGGATTGGGGGCAGAAAAATCTCCCTGGCCCATCAGGGAAAAATGCCTCCCCCCTGAAATGGGTGAAGCCATCCACAATTGCTGCATGCCGGAATGCCTGTTAAATAGATATTTACGTCCATCGGGCATCAGAATCGTCATGGATTCTTCTGTTTCCTCCCAATCGATTTCTGGAAAGCGATCTAAATGCTGTTGCCAATAGGCCCAAGTGGAATGAACAAGGGGTTTAAAGCGGTTCGTGTGCATGATTGTGCTCTGGGTGTGAAGAGGAGGGAAGGGGATAGATTAGCCGCCTTCTGATTGTTGGAGACTCCTCATGTTGGTGTGATGGTCCTTACTCTGGTCTTGTGGCTCTTGGCTTTTTGGCCTTTCATACATTACTTTTTGAACTTGAACCGTCTCTCTTTTTTCCTTGGTTTCTTCGTCCCCTAAAATTCTTTCAATGGTATTTAATTCCCTCAATATATAATTTTTACAGTTTTGCTGATCATCCTGAGGGTTGCTTTTTTTCATTCCATTAACCCATGATGCAATTTTCTTAGAAGAATCAAGCAAAATACCAAACTTTGATTCTTCAAAATTCAACTTACATTTTTTTGGGTCTTGATATTTTTTATGCAGTTCCATGAATTTTAACAATTTTTCTTTAAAAACTTTCTGTTCCTGTCGTATCGATTTAATGGAGTGCTCCAAATTACTTATAAACCCTTCTAGTTTTGGATTAAATTTAGAGTCTGCTAAAAACAGAATAACCTGGTCAATGAATTCTTTTGATGATGACCCAATCAGTGGTATTGTCTTTAAAGGCTTTAAAGGAACGGTAACAATGGCACCCTCTGATGTGGGATAGTCATAAAATTGAGACGGAGGTAATAAAAAATGCATAGATTCTCTAAGGGCTTTTGCCGAATTATTGCGGAGTGATTCGAGTGAAGGTGTGTTTATGGATTTAGCACCTATACTCTTCAAAAATTTCTCCACAATCTTATTACTATTGTTTTGCGCTTCGACAGCGGAAAGTCCTGTGGATACTATTTTTTTGGAATGGGCAGCCGTATTTTCGTTTTCTTTTTTTCTATTTTTTTTATTAGTAATTTTTTGATTAAGAACTCTGTTTCTATTTTTTTTATTAGTAATTCTGATTTTGACTTTTCTCTTGTTTTGTTTTTTTTGATCAGAAACGTCCTTTTTGTCTCTAGATTTTTTCTTACTTTTTTTCTTGCCTTTAAACCAGCCACACAAGGCCTGAGTTTCTGTAATAGGAGCAGACACGCAAAGAAAAGCCAATAAAAATTGGAAAACTTTTAAAATACCCAGTGTTTTTAAAGATTTTTTGATCATAAACTGCGCTAATAATACACATTATAAATAGTACTTTAATGATACCAGGAACATGATGGCCGGAGCAAGAGCCAGACTGTGGAGGGGGGCACACGGTCATTGATGGTTTAATGTGCCCATAAAACGAGCATTTCAAGGCGATTGACGATGCTGTTATTCCATACCCAAATTATACCCAAAGCTGGGATTGGAGGTTGTTCCAGGTTTCAGATGGCATAAAGTTGGGCTTTAAGATTAGAATATGGCCAATGAGCACCATACAGAGTAAGGGAAAATGGATCAAAGTTTTGAGCCCACCCAGTGAGCACTGAGCAGTCTGAAAAAAGTTCAGATCGACAATCGTGGGTTTTAGAATTGTTACGAATTACCCCAGAATAGACGAGATCGCAATGAGACTAGGCCGACTTCAGAAATATAGCAATGAGACTAGTCCGTCTTCAGAAACAAATATTTCAGAAGATTAAAGCATCTTGGGCCCATCAGCAGCAAAAAACGAGATTCCAAAGAACCTATTCTTGGAAAGTGCATATCATCCAGGGGATTAGGCTGTACAAGAATGGGTGTATCCGTTTTTCAGCCTATTCAGATTGTGCTAGGGCTATTGAAAAGGCGCTAGGGTAAAATACCCTAGAATATACCATCTTTAACCCTTACTCAGTATTTCTTTTGGTGGCGCTGTCTTTTCTGATGCATCGTCTTTATCAGATTTAGGTACGTGTCCCGCATCAGAATGGGTCACCAGTATGGGAGGCTTATTCTCCAAAATGGTTTTTTCCGTGACAATAACTTCGGCTACATCATTAATGGATGGCAAATCGTACATCGTGTCCAACAGCGCCGTTTCCACAATGGCACGCAAACCTCTGGCTCCTGTTTTCAACTGAATGGATTTTTCAGCAATGGCCACCAACGCCTCTGTCTTGAATTTCAAGTCTGCACCATCCATACGAAACAGGTGAGCATATTGCTTAACCAGTGCATTTTTAGGTTCGGTTAAAATTTTCACCAGAGCCGAAGAATCCAGATTGGATAAGGAAACAATGACGGGTAAACGGCCCACAAATTCCGGAATAAGACCATATTTCAACAAGTCTTCTGGCTTAACATCTTCTAGAATTTGTCCCTCTGTCCGATGATCGGATTGGGTTAATGTGGCCGTAAAACCCATACTTTGGCCACGGTTACGGTTGGATACAATCTTGTCTAGGCCTGAAAATGCTCCGCCACAAATAAACAAAATATTGGACGTATCAACCTGTACAAATTCTTGCTGAGGATGCTTTCTTCCACCCTGAGGAGGCACAGATGCCACAGTCCCTTCCATCATTTTTAACAGAGCCTGCTGAACGCCCTCGCCAGAAACATCCCGTGTAATGGACACATTTTCAGACTTTCGAGCAATTTTATCAATTTCATCAATATAAACGATGCCGCGCTGGGCCTTTTCCACATCATGAGAAGAGGCTTGCAACAGTTTTAAAATAATATTCTCCACATCTTCGCCCACATATCCCGCCTCGGTCAACGTGGTGGCATCAGCAATGGTAAACGGCACATCCAAAACTTTTGCCAAGGTTTGTGCCAGCAATGTTTTTCCGCACCCTGTTGGCCCGATCAGCAAAATATTTGACTTTGTCAATTCTATGGAATCATCTTCTCTCTTTTGAATACGTTTGTAATGGTTATAAACCGCAACAGATAACACACGTTTTGCTCGATCTTGACCAATGACATACTCATCCAAAATCTGTGAAATCTCGCGAGGATTGGGCAGAGCAATCTTGCCGCCATCGGCTGACAAATTCTGTTTCTTTTGCTCTTCTTTTAAGATGTCACCACACAAATCAATACATTCGTTGCAAATAAAGACCGTTGGCCCTGCAATAAGTTTTGTGACTTCGTACTGACTTTTTCCGCAAAAAGAGCACCGAAGAAGAGATTGACTATCGATCGTTTTTGCCATTCTTACTCTCTTTCAAAAAAAACGTGTTCTAGATTATTATGACACAAAGCCATAAATAAAGGATGATTCTTTAAAAAAATCATGTATTTTTTCCCACAGTGTCACCAGATGGTCCCACATTTAAATTGCGCATCAAATCGCTGCGATTAACAACGACTTGATCAATAAGACCAAATGCCAATGCGCGCTCTGGAGAGAAAAACTGATCGCGATCCGTGGCCTCGGCAATGACGTCAAAGGTTTGACCAGTATGATCCGACAAAATGGTATTTAAACGGCGACGAATGTCCAAGATTTCATTGGCATGAATTTCAATATCGCTGGCTTGACCGCGAAATCCGCCCAAAGGCTGATGAATCATAATCCGAGAATTGCGTAAACTGTACCGCTTTCCCTTGGCACCACTGGCCAAAAGCAAAGATCCCGCCGAAGAAGCCTGACCCAAACACACCGTCACCACGTCCGGCTTGATGTAATGCATCGTATCGTAAATGGACAGAGCAGAAGTCACCACCCCGCCAGGAGAATTAATGTACATGAAGATGTCTTTTTCCGGGGATTCTGCCTCTAAAAACAACAACTGGGCACAAATTAATGTGGACATATGGTCGTCAATAGGACCTGTTAAAAAGATGATGCGCTCTTTTAACAGTCTAGAGTAGATGTCAAATGCCCGCTCGCTGCGACCGCTTTGCTCTACCACCATAGGGATAAGATGGCTCATAGGGAATCCTCCGCCGCACCAAAGAGATCCTTTAGCCCATCAAAAGAAACCTCTTTATCCTCTATTGTGCATTGACCAGACATCCAATCCAACGCCTTTCTTTCTTGAATTTCGTTGGAAATTCGATCCACCACATTCTTATTACGCCTTAAAAATCCCACCACCTCGTCAATGGATCTCCCTTCGCTTTGGGCCATGGCTTTGGCATAGGCAAACAGCTCTGCATCAGAAACGGAAAACCTCTGATCACGAACCACTTTTTGAATGACGCAGTTGGCGCGCACCCTGGACCCAGCTTTTTCCGCCAGCGCAGACTCTTGAACAGGATCCACCTGGGACAAATCCCCAGAACCCCCTTCTGTGGAATCAGATTGATCAGAGCCCAAAGACTTCCTCTCTGCATCACGCTTTACGGCGATTAAGGCAGAT
>CAXNJQ010000077.1:0-3161 GCA_964202705.1 Holosporaceae bacterium | reverse complement strand
TCTAGGTTTGATTGTGGTAGTGTTCTGGGCTACATCGAGGCAAATATTGCTTTTGCTGTCAATGATAAAGCCATTTCAAATGAAGTAAAAAAAATTATTACTAAATATTTATAAAATTATGTCAAAAAAAACTGCTATTGTTTTTCCGGGTCAGGGCTCGCAAATTGTGGGTATGGGCTTTGATTTAGCTCAAAATTTTTCTGTTGCCAAACATTTATTTGCCGAAATAGACGAGCAACTAAAATTTAAACTAAGCACCCTGATGTTTGAAGGGCCAAGCGAAGAACTTACCAAAACTCAATATGCTCAGCCCGCTCTTATGGCGGTTTCAATGGCAATTGTTAAAGTTTTGTTAAACGAAACAAAATTACCTTTTAGTTCTTTTGCCAATCTCACTGCTGGTCATTCTTTGGGCGAATATTCTGCCCTTTGTGCTAGTGGTGTTTTTGATGTCAAAACCGCTTCTTATTTATTGCAAGTGAGGGGCTTAGCTATGGCAAAATGTGGCGAAAAAACTCAAGGAGCAATGGCGGCTCTTTTGGGCGGGGAGCCAGAGCAAATCATTGAGCTTGCCAAAAAAGCCAGCAGTTTTGGTGTTTGTCAAGTTGCCAACGATAATGCTGTTGGGCAAGTGGTTATTTCTGGTGAAAAAAAAGCTATCGATTATGCCATTTTAATTGCCAAAGAATTTGGGGTAAAAAGAGCGATTTTGTTGCCAGTGAGCGGAGCCTTTCATAGCGAACTAATGCTTGATGCCAAGCAAGAAATGAAGCAAGCCCTACAAAACATCAACTACAATCAACCGCAATCGCCTGTAATTGCCAATATTACTGCACTACCAATTGCTTCTGTTGCCGAAATACCAAATTTGCTTACCAGTCAAATTACTGGTTCGGTTTTGTGGCGACAAACTAATTTGTATTTTTTGCAACAACAAGTCGAAAGAATTATCGAAATCGGTTCGGGCAAAGTTTTGTGCGGTTTAGCCAACAAAACCTGCCCACAAATCGAAACCTTATCTCTACAAAATAGCCAAGATATCGCTAATTTTTTAGCTATTTTGTAAATTGCACAGCAATTAGGCTAATTTATTTTGATCCTCTTGGCTCGTCTCCTGTTGCTGCAAAGTTTTGGGCACGAACAAGTGTAGAAGGCGGTGGTTCTCCTATATCCAGCAAAAGCGATTGTTTTTGCTGATTCTCGAAAAGGTTCCAAAATCCTCTTACAATTTTCATAATTTTTTCCACAAAATTATCTCTATTAATGTCGTCTTCCAATTTAAGTGGTTCATTAGGAGCTCCTCCATTGCAACATTGTAAAGGGCTTAGATTTAAGGCTGTAATTGATTTGCCATCTACGACCCCAGCCACTTTGTCGCCCTCCATATGCAAACTTAATCTAAAAAGTTTGCTCGTTGGTAATTGAGCTAAATTGTCAAATAATTCTTCTAGTCGCATTGAATCAATAATGTCTAATAAGAATTTATGTAGAGGAAATGGATTATAAACATCCAAGTCTCGAGCTTTTTTTTCTTGTTCTGTTAAACGAACGACGATAGGACAAGTTTGTGGTTCTCCATCTTCTCCTCTCACTGGTTTGCCGTCTTTGCCAAATATGTTTGCTCTATAATTTTATAATCTGCATCATTAAAAATATTGTTGAGAAATGGAGTTATATATGCTTTGCATTGAACCGAATCAAATCTTTCTGAAAAGTGAGATAAAATAGTGCAACCTAAAGAAACCGCAATTAGTTGGTTGTTATTTTCTGAGTTTGGTGTTGCATATTCTGTTAAACTACAAAAGACCCGCTTCTTAACAATATAAGGAATGAAATTAACAAAATAATTAAGGCCACCACTAATTAATGTGTATTGATAACCGTCATATTCTGCACTTTCGAAAAGTTTTGATTCAACTGGCATATGATTTTTTAACTTAAAATGCAACAGTCTGTTAATATAAAATATTATTTATTAGTTGTCAAGTGTCGTTTTTTTACAACAAGCGATATTCTGGTATGGTTAAAACTGCATTATTGCCTTTATTTTGCATTATTTCAAAAATACAGCCTTGATTTTTTAAATCAGATAAAATTTGGCTGGTAGAAAAATTGTTAGCTAAATTATGAAGACGATCTTTTAAAGCAAACACAATTAGCAATTGCTTGTTTGATCAAGTAAAATATTGATATCAAGTAGGCATTCTGTTTTGCTATTAACGATTTCTATAATAATTTTTTTGATGGTTTCGGCAAAAGAAATAGGCTCGATCTTGATTTTTGGCAAAGAGAAGTTCAAAACAGTATTTAGATGAATTTTTTCTTTGATACTCGTTTCTAATTCGCTGATATTTTTTTGTAAAAATGCAAGTAAATCAATGATTTCTTCATCTTCTCTTAATCGATTATTTAATGTTTGTTGGTCTAAAACATTGCTAACGATGGCTTTTAACACAGTGGCATCGAGATAAATTTGGTTAAAATCGTTTAAATAGTGTCTATGCGGTAGCGGGCCGTAGGGCTCTTCTTTTAAAGATTGAGAGGTTTTGATGATTTTATCGAGGTGAAACAGCAATTCTTGGGGAATGATGCTAGAAATTTGGGTTTTTAAACTAGAAATATTATTACTGTGCAGATTGTTGATTTTTTTAGCAGTATGAATTTTTTCTTTAATTTTGGCGATCATTAAATCAAAATCTACTGGTTTTACCAGATGATCGTTTGCCGAAAGGTTGATTCCTTTGATGATATCTTCTTTTTGTCCCAAAGCAGATAGAAAAATAAAGGGCACATTATTATTTTTGCCGCTTTTGCTGTTTCGCACCATTTCTAAAAATTGATAACCATCTACTTTTGGCATTAAAATATCAGAAATAATAATATCGGGCTTGTGTTCTAAAAATTGTTGATAGCCCTGATTGGCCGTTTCTGCCTCAAACACCAAAAAACCCTCATCTTTTAAGATTTCGCAAATATTTTCGCGTATATCTTGCTCATCTTCTACACATAATATTTTAATTAGATGGTCTTGCATAAAATTGATGGATTTGGGACTGTTGCATCACTAATTATATTTTACTTTATTTGCCATTTTTGGTATAAATTTCAACTATTTTTAGCCTAATATGCTTAATATGAGGCTAAAAATAGCTAAAATTTCT
>CAXNJQ010000076.1:0-3025 GCA_964202705.1 Holosporaceae bacterium | reverse complement strand
CTGGTTCAAATATGTGGATGAATGGCTATGAATCCACCCCCCCCTGCACTCGCCCCACCTCGGATCCTTCACCCATGGCCGAACCGCTGGTGCAGACATTATCCAGCATCATCCCTGTGGCACGTTTGCAATAAAATGGTCGATGATGTGGGGATAATCCATGCTGTATTATGGATTTTTGATGGGCTTGGGTGCCGTACCCTTTGTTTTTATCCCAAGCATAAACCGGGTTTTCTCTGTGTAATTCATCCATATTTTTATCTCTTGCCACTTTTGCCACAATGGATGCCAATGCCACGCTGTAACTTTCAGCGTCGCCACCAGGACATGATTTTTGAGGCCATTTTGCGGGCAATGCATGTCGACCATCCACAACCACCCCTTGAATGGTGCTCAAAAAATGGGTGGATGCGCCCTTCTCTCTCTGAACCCAAGATCCAGAGTTCAGCCCCAATAATGGCCGTGGTCGTACCGCAGATAAATAACCATCCAGACATTGAACAGCCTGAACCATGGCCTGCAGCGTCTGTTTTAATACCAATCCTTGCACAATATCCTTTACGGGAACATAGGCAATGGCATAAGATCCCCACACCGTGTTATCAATAAAAGCTTGACATAAATAGAGACGTTTTTTAGGGCTTAATTTTTTAGAATCATTGAGTTCTTTTAAGAAATCATCCGGTATCATCTGGCGATTAATCCAAACGGCCGCCACCACAATGGCTCCTGCCCACGCACCATAACCCACCTCGTCCACCCCCACAATATAGGGGATTACACCAGTCGTGGCCAAGCTGTCTTCATGATGAAAATGCAATGATGGGTTGCTGGCCATTATCGTGATAACATGCTTGTGGATGCGGGATAGGTAAACAAGATCAGGTGAAACAGATTAAACAAAAAGTGGACGGCCCAAGCATACTGGATACGCCCTGTTTCATCATAAACGGCCCCATAAAACAAACCGGCCAGAAAGGCCAATGCTCCGTAAACTGGGCCGCCTTTGATGGCGTGATCTATGCCAAAAATGACAGATGCAGCCAGAACATGGGGTCTGTAACCCATTATATTTGGGCTGAACAGTCGGGTAAAACCCTGCTTTATGTGACCTTGTAAAAATCCACGGAACCAAATTTCTTCGACGAAAGAAGCAAAAAAGATTTGATTCAGGGACCACAACCCCAGAATACTCGGCCACTTGATATCCCATTCTATGTACCCAATGCCCAGAGCATACAACGCGACCCCCGTTACGGTGGCCCCAAAGCCTGTCAGAATCCACAACACCATGCCCGGTTTTTTGTGAAAAGATTCAGAGGGTTTTGGGCGATGTGCACCATACATACACAGCACCAGGGCCAAGAACGTGCGATCAAAATTAAACCACATGGTATAAGGCACAGAATGTTGTGAAACTTTGTAATATGACAAGGCGCAAACATTGAAAAAACCTGGTAATTTATGGTGTAAAACACCGAAAAAAATGGCCACTATGCCCAACAAAGCCATGGCTGGCAAAATGGATATACCCCTGTTTTTCATCCTGTCATGGTGTAAAAACCCACCCCCAACAGTCTCTGACCCGTGGAACAGCGCACAACACCAGGCAAATAGACCAAAAATCATGGCCCCATAACCATTAATCAGGCCAGAATACCACCCCAATGCGCCCATCACAGTGGGTACAATAACATGGTCTGATATCCAGCCGTTTTTTGGCAACGCTTTTATCAATCTGGGGTAAAAAACAGATGCTGTATTCATCACAGCAACAAGAGAAAAGCAAGTGATTAATACGTAATTGCCGAGTGAATGAGTTTCAAAACAGACCATTCAATAGCTCCCAATAAAGCCAAAATAAAAGCAATTCAATAAAATAAGAAAGCTGGGTAAACGACCCTGTTGGTCTATTAACCACCGAAGGTCGGACCACTTTACAATCCCCACGGTTCTCATTTTTGCAAGGGTCTTTTGTGGGGATGCCCTACCCCCGATTTCCAAACGCATGTTCTCTTGCCATCACACCTATACGGCACGAGCCTGGTTAACGGCCGTTATGGCGCGACTCTGCTGATCTTCGTCTGGACCAAAAAATCGAACATCGGTATGCATGCGTAAAAAGCCTCGAATGTTCAGGGCATCTTCATCCGTAAGGGCGACGCGCACTTCTATAACCCGTAAATCCTGGTTTTTTTTAGGATCAGACTCCTGTAACGTGTTTGATCGCACAATGCTGGAAATATAGTTAACGTAACCTGTAATGGGCGGCATCTTGTTTGGAAAAGAAATTTCGGCTCTTTGACCCATGAAAATTTTAGAAATATCATTTTCGTGCACTTCGGTCACAATTTCCAACTGGGTTACATCGGCCATCATTAACAGACCTTCATTTGGCCTGCATTGTTCTCCTACCTTACCATTCAGCATCAAAATAATACCATCCATTGGTGCACGAATTTGACATTGCTCTAACAATTCCTTGCACAAGGCTATTTTTTGCTCGGCAATTTGCATGACGATTTTTTGCTTTTTCACCAACAAATCCGCCTCGGCAGAATCTTTTTGGATGTTTTCAAAATCTTGACGAGAAACGGCCTTACTGAGCAGCATTTTCTCATGGCGACCCAGCTTTTCTTTACACTTTTCCGCCTTGTTTTTTGCAATCTCCAGATCTGTTTTGGCCAAGTTGTAGTCCAATTCGGCCACGATTTTTTGACTTTCCCTAACCTTATAATGGCTGGAAACCACCAGAACGTCACCCTTTTGAACACTCTGCCCTTCTGAAATAGAAATTTCTGAAATCACCCCCATGCTGGCCTCTTGGTTCGACATGGTCAAGGTTACGATTCCATTGACAGATTCAACATACCCTTGGGCACCAACACCCAATGAAAACACGTTGGCTGATGCCTGGTCATAGGATGATGGGGAGGGAGCTTTGTCACCCCCAGTGCTTGGGTTGCCTTTACCCACAGCCATGTCTGCGCTGGGTTTTTCAGCCCCTGATTTTTCAGCCTCTGCC
>CAXNJQ010000075.1:0-3054 GCA_964202705.1 Holosporaceae bacterium | reverse complement strand
CGTTGTTCGTCATTTTTGCCATACCCGACACATGAAAATTGTGTACGAAGCCTGCGAACAAAGCCGTCGTCTGAATATTCCCACCATTCACCCACCAGCCTCTTTGGCAAAACGAATGCAGAATCCGCCAGAACCCTTTGCCCATTCTTTGGGTGTATTAATGCTGGATGCGCCCAACCCCTTTGCTGCACCTTGTCCCAGTGGTGTTTTTATTGGCCCAGAAGGGGGATGGAGCCCAGAAGAAATGGCCTTGTTTTCTGCGGCCCCAAACATCAAACCCATACACCTTGGATCAGCGGTTTTACGGGCAGAAACCGCTGCCGTTGTGGCCAGCACCCTGATGGGTTACCCTGCCCCTTGAAAAGGCCCACACCAGACACAGGCGCCTTAATATTTCAACGGCACCACGCCTAAATCTTGGCACAATGCGCTCCACAGGGGGGTGGATATGGGACTGCGGTGCAATGCCGATGGATGCTGGCAGGACAATACAGGCTCTCCCATGGCAAAGGCATGGCGCACACTCTGATCTATGGGAAACCTTAAAAAATGCACGCTGCTGGTTTTGCCAAGACCCAATGGTGTGCTGGAATGGTCCGCTGGGGCATCGATGGCGCCAGAATCACCCTGCTCTGCCCCAGAATCAACACTGGGATCTTGGACCTTGCCCCTTTGTTCGCCCTTGTGTTCATTCTTCAAACCTTGCCTGGAATCATCTTGGGATTTCTGACCCAGATCCACCTCTGCACCGACTGGAATGGCCTCTGAACGCACGCGGAACCCTGCCCCCTCTAGAAACAAGGTATTCTCTATGCCTGTGCGTACGCCGAGCACCTTTTTCCGCAACAGAGGATCAAAAATTTCGATCATCAAGGTCAGGGTTAAAAACTTGGCGCTGGGCAGCATGGGGCTGTAAACCGACCATTCTTCGTGCAACTGCTTTTCCCCACCCTTCTCTATGCGCAGCATTTCTTGAATATGCCACCAAATCAACCGGGGGTGTTCAAACAAAACCGTCATGTCTGGCCCCAACGCCACACGACGCATGGATTTCAACTCCATAATGTCTTGCAGCAATTGGGGGCGTTGCAGACAAAACTCTGAATCGCTGATGAAATTCATCGACAAAAGATCATCCATATACGGGCTCTCCTATAGAAAAAGATGGTGCTGGTACAAATGCTTTGCCAGCTTTGAAAAAACTTGGGTCCAGTACCATGGCCAACAATACCACAGGATGAACCACCCACACATCGCTATGCCCCATTAAACGGGCCTGTTGCTGCAAATGTTTTGCGGCCATAGGACACTCGCTGGTCACAATTCTTGCCCCCACAGCCGCGGCCTGGCGTATAACGGGCTTACCCACCGTCAATGCCTCTTGAAAATGTTCTTTTTTATACCCCCACATCCCACCATGGCCTGAACACCGTTCAATCAACGTAATGGGGCTGGACGACAATTTAGACAACAGTTCATAAGAGGCATTGCCCTGATTTTGCGCACGAACATGACAGGCCATGTGCATACTGATGTCTTCTGGCAACGCCATACGAATGGGCTGACGAGACAATGCCGCCACATCGGATATATAGCCCATCAAATCGGCTGTACGATCCGCCAAATCCCTGACACACCCATCGTCTGGCAACAGCGCCGGCCATTCGGATTTCAACATCAACGTACACGATGGCGTCAAGGCCACAACGGTCCCCAAACCAGCCAAAGCTGGCGCCACTTTGCGCGCGCTGGCGATCACATCATCCAAATGCCCCTGTTCCAGCAAAGGCATGCCGCAACAGCCCGGATAAATGCCATGAACCCGCACCCCCCAATGGGCCAAAACCCGGGCAGCCGCCTCGGCCGTGATGCTCTCGTAATAATTGCTCAGACACGTCAGATAAAACCATATCTCTTGGCCATAGGCATGCCCCTGGGGATTGGGCTCAGGAGAAATCCACGTTTTCTTTAAGGCCTTTGATCGAAATTCTGGCAAATCGGCCCCACGATCAATGCCCGTCACCTTCTCGGCCACACGACGCAATGGTCCAGACTTTATCGCCGCATTGCCCACAGACGAACACGCCGTGGCCATGGGTAAATACTGATCCACATGGGCCAAACGACGATCCACAAACCCTTTGTACGATCTGTTCTTTTTTGACGCAATGGCCTTGTACCTTAAAATGGCCCTAGGAAAATCCACATTCCAAGGGTGGGGCGGCACATAGGGGCATTTCACCATATAGCACATGTCACACAGGGTGCACGAGGGCAATATATCGGCAATATCCTTGGCCGTCAGCTTTTCCACATCTCCATCAATATCGTCGCTGTCCAAACGATCAAATAATTTTGGGAACAGGCCGCACAGGTTAAAACACCGCCGACACCCATGGCAAATGTCAAACAAACGACGCAATTCTTTTTCAGCTTTTTCTTGATTGTAAAAGTCTGGATCATTCAGCGGTATGGTGCGTGCCATTGTTTTACCTATAATCCTTTTGCCCCCAGTTTACCCCCTTTCAATCATTTTTGAACAGTACCAAGCCTATGCCTCCATTCTGGCAAGGCCAATCCTATTGATTTGAACGCAAAAACATTCCCTTTCTTTTTTGTGCCTTTTACGCAACAGCATCTTGTTTTTTACGCATTTTAAAAATTGATATTGCCTAAAATTTGCTTTTAAATAAAAATTTACCATCCAAAATTCATTCTTGGTATTGCATTTATCACCATCCTCAGGGAAAATAACAAAAATATCCGTACGAATAATCATCTTGTCCAAAAAAAGAGACGGTTTTTTGACAACCATTTTGATCGTTGATGATGAAAAAGAAATCTGCAGAGCGTTAAAGGGCATCTTGTCAGACGAAGGGTATCACGTCGTCACGGCACATACTCCAGAAGAAGCTTCTGGGGCGCTGACCACAGAAAACCCACACTTGTTGCTGTTGGATGTTTGGTTTGGAAAGGGGTCTTGGGATGGGGTCTATTTTTTAGACCGCATTCAATTGTCCCACCCGTCCATCCCCATTATTATGATCAGCGGAC
>CAXNJQ010000074.1:0-3090 GCA_964202705.1 Holosporaceae bacterium | reverse complement strand
GAATCCCTGATTTTAAACACCCACAAACAATTGCAAAAAAAGCACCCCGATGTGTTATTAATCTGGGCATTGCGAAATCCTGTCACGCCTGCCTTTCTGCGCCTATTGGATCACAGCGGCCAAAATTATGTTTTTCGGTCCAAACATCCCGACATCAGTCAATCGTGCAGCATATACCTGATTGATACGCTGGGAGAATTGGATTTATTTTACAGCCAAGCGCCCTTTGTGATCATGGGCAATTCCTTTACCAAAAAGGGGGAAGGACATAATATTTTGGAACCCATTGCCCAAGGATGCCTGCCCATTGTTGGTCCATACACCCCCGTCTGCCAACATGTGGTGGATGATTTTTTACCCGTTGGTGCCATTATTCAAATGCCTGCTGTTGATTTGGCTCTTGTGGTGAATCGTTTTCTGCAAAATCCAAACCATGCACGCCTGATGGCGCAAAATGGCATGGCAAAATTGGCGGAAAAAAAGGCGGAATTACAGACTTTTCTAGACCAACTCATGCCAGAACTATGTCCACCATCGCCTGGCCGTGCCCCCTGAAAATCCCAGGGACAGTCGGATAGAGACTGGCAAAAAATGAAATATTCCTTATACTAAGAAAGATTATTCCAGCCCACAGCATTGATGTTCCTTAGCGATGATTTGCAACAATTAATCCAAACATTTTGCAAATTGCCAGGCATTGGCCCCCGATCAGCCCGGCGTGTGGTGCTCCATTTGTTAAAAAACAAACATTCAGTCGTGACCCCGTTAAAAGAAACCTTGGAAAAAGTGGCCGACCATCATCACGATTGCACCGTCTGTGGGTATATTGATGCACGCAATCCGTGCTTTTTTTGCACCTCTGCGCAACGCGATCCATCTGTTTTATGCATTGTGGCGGATACAGGCGACGTCTGGGCCTTTGAAAAGGCGTGTTTCTTTAAAGGGCAATATCATGTTTTAGGGGGCATGATCTCTGCATTTCACGGAAAGCGACCAGAAGATTTAAACCTGGCATCGCTGAAAAATCGCCTGTCAAACGTGGTTAAAGAAGTCATTTTGGCCATGGATGGCACGCTGGAAGGGCAAACCACATTACATTACATCACGTCCAATATCCATCAATGGGCGCCGCACATCCGAATTTCTGGTCTGGCCAAGGGCATGCCCGTCGGTGGTGAATTTGACTATATGGATCAAGGCACATTGATCAGTGCCTTTACGGGTCGACAAAACGTCCCCCAGCTGGCCGACAGCATTCAACAATGGCGATAATTTGCATGCTCTTTTCTCTTTTCTGTTAAGGTTTTTTCTATGCCCAGCACGTCACGCTCTCTAGGTTTATTTTCCGTCATTGCCATGGTGGTCAGTTTACAGCTGGGTTTTGGTATGTTTCTTTTGCCCAGTCTGTTGGCGCCCTATGGGTTTTTAGGCATTTTCAGTTGGCTGATTTCTGGTGTGGGGGCCATGGTGTTGTGTCATGTTTTTTCTGCCCTATCCCAAGCGCACCCCATGGTGGGGGGACCTCATGTGTATATTGGGGCTGCTTTTGGAAAGCGCTGGGCATTTTATGTGGGTTGGACCTATTGGGTTTTGGGCTGGTTGGCTTCGGCCCCATTGGTGATGATGGCGCTGCATTCTTTGGAAAATTTGTTGCATCCTTGGATTGTGTTTGGAGTGATGTCCAAAATTGGGTTTCAAATGATTTTATTGTGGGCCTTGATGATGTTGAACATTCGGGGCAGTCAATTGTCAGGTCTAGGAGAGCGTCTATTCGGCGTATTAAAAATATTACCATTGATCATGTTACCCCTAATCAGCATCCCGTTTTGGAGCATGGACCTGTTAACCGCCCCCATAATGGATACGCCGTTGGTGGCTGTAAATGGCGCCAGTTTATTGACATTTTGGGGCTTTGTGGGCCTAGAGGCTGGCACAACCATCGCCGATTCGGTCAAGAACCCGAAAAAGATTATTCCCAAAGCCCTGTTTTGGGGAACGGTGTTGGTGCTCGCGGTGTATATCATGAATACCACCAGCATTTTGGCCGTTGTCCCCAGAGATGTGTTAATGAAAACACCCAACGGTTACGGGGCATTGTTGGATCGGTGTTGGGGATCTGGATGGGGCAAACTCATTGACCTGACCATTTTCATCGTATGCATTGGATCATTAAATTCATGGATTCTGGCTGGCGGATCGGTCATAGCCAGTGGGGCAAAAAGTCATATTTTCCCATCTTTTTTCGGTCAAATGAACCGATATAACAGCCCTGCCATCGGCATTAAACTGACCACGTTATGCCTGTTCTCGTGTGTGATGGTGATGCACAATCAAACGCTGTACGATAAAATTGAACAGACCATCAGCCTGTCCACGGCTTTGTACATGGCCATTTATCTGTTATCTGTGGCGGCATTGGTGCACTTGATCCGAACCAATCGCATTCCCAACACACCTTTGCTGATGGGGTCTATTGGACTAAGCGGATTATTTTGCCTGTGGATTTTGGCCTCTTTGGATTGGACTTACCTGGTTTTTTCCTTTTGTATTCCCCTTATAGGATATGGTTTCGCCCGCTTATTCCGATGGCCAGTGCGATGATGATCGGGGAATCCTTGGTTGGGATTGCCCATGGGCTGTCATGAAAAAATAGACATTTCAAGATCAAAACTGTATTCTATTTCCACCATAAATACTTTAAACACCGTCACCTAAACGCCATTTGCTTTAAACGATTGTTTTAAAAAAAGGAACACGCTAATGTCTGCTACACAACGTCGCGAAATGGGCTTTTGGGCTGTTTTTGCCTTGGTGGTGAATTTACAACTCGGTTCAGCCATGTTTTTATTGCCCAGATCCCTTTCTGCCTATGGCCTTTGGGGGGCACTCAGCTGGATCATCAGTGGCTTTGGCGCCCTCTCTTTGAGTCATATTTTTTCCGTTCTATCCCATCATCACCCCATGGTGGGGGGGCCACATGTATATATTCAGCAAGCTTTTGGTCAACGTTGGGGGTTTTATGCCGGATGTACCTATTGGGTGGTGTCTTGGATCAGTTCCATACCCCTGATTTTATTGGGAACCACAGCC
>CAXNJQ010000073.1:0-3259 GCA_964202705.1 Holosporaceae bacterium | reverse complement strand
TTGAGGGCAGCACAACCTTGAACAGATATGATATACCTACGGGCCAAACACGACAGCTGAATCTATCCTATGGAGGTATTGCCGTTTCCCCCAGTTATGCCCCTGATGGTCAATCGTTTGTGGTGTCATCGGACCAAGATTTGACCTCTAGCATGGAAACCAAACGCCGCATCGGAGCGCCAAAATTATACATCGTCCAAAATAATGGTATCGTTCGATTGTTATCCAAAGGCACCGGCAGTTATCTCAGTCCGTCCTGGTCACCAGATGGAAAATACATCGCTTTTGTAAAACGATTCAAGGGCAATTATTATATTGGTGTCATGAATGCGGATGGTACGGGTGAACGCATGCTGGCCAGTGACCACATGATCGATTATCCATCATGGGCCCCCAACAGCCGTGTGTTGATTTTTTGTGCACAACAAAGGCGTTTTTCACCCTATTCTCTGTTTATTGTGGATTTGACAGGTCGATCCTTAAGAAAATTGCCTGTCCAAGCTCAGGGCGCATCTGGAGGCAAACACCCCAGCTGGCGCGCTTACAAAGAAAAATTAAACCCTTGACAAGTGGGGGGGGCCTGCCCCTCTCCCCTTCTTTACCACCCTTGTCTTTTCCCTTGATGTGTCATGGTTTTTAGTCCTGTTTTTTATTCTGTTTTTTAGTGGGATTGATCAAAATCCCATCAAAAATCGGAATATAATCCGTGGTCAAAGCGTTGATCTTGTTGCAGCAATCCGCCAATGGTTTTTAATTGCAGCGACATGCCGAAACTCCACCCAGGCTTGATGTCTTGCAGGGAGTAATAAGATTTTTGAATGGTGAAATTAAACAATACGCACTCGTTTTGATACCCCATACCAAATCCCACATCCATTAATTTTGGCCCTTCATCTGGTGTATAAAAATCATGGGTGGCAAAGGCTTTCAGCGTCCAAAAATCCCCTATTTTTGATAATATCTTTAATATCAATTGATTATAATTGGTTTGTGATGATCGGGCTCTGTTCGGCTCATCGCTCTGCCCAAAGGCGTAACTGCCTGAAATGATTCCCCAATCTGGCCCCCCCTGCCACCCAATTTCTTGAAAACGCATGGTCTGATTTTCTGCATCCAAACGAAAACGATAAATCACATCCCCATAATCCAACTGTGCATCCAATTGTCCAACATAATCCGATTTTCCACGCCGAATGCCCACCACATTTAATACAGGGTCTGGATCAACAAACGATTGGCTTTGAACCACAAAAGCATGGATGGATCCCATAGAAAAATCACCGCTCCAATCCAATCCATAATTCACACGGGACCCTTGATCCAATCGATCGTATCCTGCAAATCGGCTGTGATCGAATACATTGCTTTCATCAAAAATCAAGCTCTGGCTGTCTTCATTGTGGGGCATTGGTCCTGTATCGTTGCGCCCAAGCAAAACCTGAACAACCGGACTGAACGTCCCCAGTTTAGGAACAATCCATGGCATACGAGAAATGAACCCACACTGGGGAACGATTCGAGCCAGCGTAGAATAGGTCTCAGACCCATGATTGATATGGGGTAATGATTGTTCTGTGGCATACAGGGTTGTCCAATTTGAAGCAAATACATCAAAGGTTTGTCCCCAAGGTGTGACGTTTCGAGAATCCCATTGAACGCCCGTATGAATGCGCTGCATCCGATTGCCTTGTTTACGATACAAAGACAGGGTGCTGAAATCGGCCGATATGGTGCTGCCTTTCCACAGCGGATTAGACTGATAGGCATACCGAATTTCCGGTAAAATATAGGGTATGGTGCTTTGCCGATCTTCAGGCTGTAGCCCGCGATAATTCAAAGCACGGATATTCCAATAATGGCGATCATCAAAACGTTCGAATGTGGCGTGCGATGGCAAAAATGTGGCTTGACTCTGTCCAAAAAACGTCCGAGTTTCTAAAAATGTGTCATCACTGACCCACCACTGTTCGGCCGAAAATTTCCAATTCTCATTCACGCCGTAATCGGTTTTTCCATGTAAAAATCCACGTAAAGCCGGTATGGAATACTTTAGATCACTCTGGTCTGGCTCCACCACCTCATCCCCCTCAAAAGGTATGGGTTCGCCTCCGATTTGTTCTCGATTTTTTGCCCTATACCACCCCGTTTGATAAAAAGACGGATTGATGGCGCCCTCGATCATGGTGTGATGGCGGTTTGTATTTCCTCGATATTTGGCCGCCAATAAACCTCCTGCAGACGTGGTGATGTATGGCGTCCAGGTGATGTCATGTTCTGGGCTGATGGCCCAAAAATAGGGAACGCCCAAGTAACCTCCCAATTCAGCATTCATGCCGACATCGGGTGAAACAATGCCGCTGGCTCGCGTGGTGGGTACATAAAAATAGGGCAAATAGGCCACAGGAATGCCCAAAACAGAAAAGTGAGCATCCGTATATTCCGTTCGTTGACGTGCTTTATTCAATACAATTTCTCTGGCGTGCACCGACCACAACGGCTTTCCATAGGATTTCCCCAAAGAATCCACACATAATGCACATGGCGTGTACGACCCCATACTTAAGGTCGTTCCAGTCTTGTTATGGTGAATGTTTTGTGCCGTAAAGCGTTCTTGGGACGATGAAAATCCGCGCACACAACTCATCTGTCCCGTTTCCTGATCCAATGCAATACAGACCTGTTCACAATGAACGATTGAACCATTTCCATACATAATGATGACATGACCGTTAGCAGAAACCGTATTGGTTTTTGGATCAAATTGCATGGAATCGGCGGTGATTTTTGTTCCACCTTGGGATAGACTGACCCGCCCCTTGGCATCCACTTGCCCCGTTTGTTCATGAATGCAGCCAGCCACAGTCTGTAAAACGATGGGTTGTTTTTTGGATTTTTGAAAGGCTGCTAAATCCAAGCGTAGCCCTTGTTTTTCCTTATCATCCCTTTTCCAAGCAGACAAACCCAACGCCATAATCAACAAAATCATCCAACGGTATTCGCGTCGCAAAGCCACCATTCCCGACACGATAACATTATGATATACAGTGTAAACCGAACGTTACCATAATCCTAGCCAAGGGTTAATGGGATATCCCATTCAAAACAGGGCCTAGACCCAATGCAAGAATACCGGATTGCCTTCTTCGTTCAGGCTTGACCCCTACGGTCTTAACCCCCACAGAGCGCAATCCAAGGATGCCTTATTTTTTCAGTTTTAACACCTCGATAAAGGCTTTTTGAGGCACCTCTACGTTTCCAA
>CAXNJQ010000072.1:0-3262 GCA_964202705.1 Holosporaceae bacterium | reverse complement strand
ATTCCCGCCTACGCGAGAATGACAATAGAATAAGTGACAATGACAATAGAATAAGCGACAATGACATAAAAAAGTACGATCATGAAAAAAGTTCAAGTGAAGCCCTATGACCCCCAATGGCCCAACATTTTTCAGACAGAGGCCCATTGTATTCAAAAGGCGCTGGGTGACAATGGACTGATCATTCATCATGTGGGATCCACCTCTATTCCAGGATTGGCGGCCAAACCCGTCATCGATATCATTGCTGTGGTGAAAAATGGAGAAAAAGCAATCGCGCCGTTAGAAAATACCGGCTATACCCATGGGGGTGAATACAACATTCCATTTAAAGAGGCGCTGACCAAACGCGGCCAGAATGATTTTAATCTGCATGTTTTTGAACACAATCATCCAGAAATAGAACTGAACATCCTTTTCCGCGATCATTTACGCAAACACCCCAGTGCGCGCGATCAATATGCCCAATTAAAAGCTGATTTATTGGCCGATGAATCCAATCATGAAAAAAATGGTGCCATGTTTGTGGGCTATACTTTGGGAAAAGATCCCTTTATCCGATCCATTTTGCACGCTGCAGGATACGCCAGACGCCGATTCTTGCGCCCCACCCACCATCAAGAGTGGGCCGATTATCATCGCATTTGCAAAACAGAAATACTCGATCCCCTTGGCATTGCCTATGATGCCCATCACCCCAGTGTGAAATCCAGTACAGCCCAGCATTTTATCTTGTGTGACGGTATAAAAACGCGATCCATTGGGCATATTGATGTTTTGGGAAAATCTGGGGCTGTGCTGCGGGCTGTGGCCACGGATAGCAGGTTTCAAAATCAAGGGTATGGATCGGAAATGCTGAGTTTAATGGAAAAATGGTTGAAAAAACAGGGCATTTTATCCCTGCACACCCGCAGCCTTGTGGCTGCCCAATCCTTTTACAAAAAGCGCGGGTTTGTGGACTTGCCGCCTAATTTTCCAGGTGCCACGGATATGCCAACGGAACGGGGTGTTGAAGGAGCAACCAAAAGAGGCGTTGAACAAGCAACTGATATTTCAACAGACATAATGATTTCCTCTTTTTCAGCCCCGCACATCCATCTGATTAAAATGTTGTGACATGGAATCTGGCCAAAAATGGAGCGGCTCAAGGTATGATACCTTAAAAATCGAATCTGACTAAAATAGAGTGCGCTAAAAACATCGCACCCCTAAACCTAGACCAAACCTGTTAAAGTGTCCATGCATGCGGTCTGACCCCCACAAAAGGCCCACGTGTCCAGTCTGATCCCAACGGGCCCGTGCATTCTTTACCCTCTCTTTCAGCCCCGCACATCCATCTGATCAAAATGTTGTGACATGGAATCTTGCCAAAAATGGAGTGGCTCAAGGTATGATACCTTAAAAATCGAATCTGACTAAAATAGAGTGGCTCAAGGTATGATACCTTAACCTTCTCCAAAACACTGACACAGGCCCTCTGGCCTGATCCCCACAAAAACCGCTCATATCCGATCTTGATGCCACAATCATGATGGATGTGTTATGGCCGATTCGGGATTCTGCATCAGATGTTTCACTTGGGTTTTCAGCCACATAGGGGCATGATCTGACTGGTTTATTTCCTCTGCGGTTAGCCAAAACCAGTCGGCCACTTCTCTTGATGATGGCTGGATGTTCAAAGTGGTCTTATCCATTTTGCAATGGAATAGATTAATGATCACCTTATCCGTTTCTTGAAAATAGTTGCTGGTGATGTATTGTACCTCATCTTTTAAATCCAAGCCCACTTCTTCCAAGATTTCTCTTTTTGCAGCAAGCCTTAAAAAGTCCCATGCATTATGGTGGTCTGTTTCATCGACTTTTCCGCCAGGAAAACACAACTTTCCTCCCTCATAGGCGCCTTCTGGCCGTTTGATCACCAAAAATTTGTCATTATGTTCTATGGCGACTTGTACCACCGTTAGATACAGCTGATTCATTAGGTCTTTGGGTACATTCACAGTGATCACATTGTATCTATTTTTGTGGAAAAAAGCATTCACATCCCGTGATCAGCCATGGAAAAAATGCTGTTTTATAATAAAAAACAATCATTATTCCGTACGTTCGATTATTTTCCCATTCGATAGTTCAAGGGTACGGTGAAGGTTGTGGTGCAGCGTTTTGCGGTGAGAGATAAAAATAATGGTTGGAATGGCCGTCGCAACGGCGTCAAAAATCCGTTGTTCCATTTCAAAATCCATGGCGTTTGTTGTCTCGTCAAAAATCAAGATTTGTGGTTTTAAAATCAAGGTCCGAGCCAAGGCCAAACGTTGTTTTTCCCCCCCCGATAACTTGGCACCCATTTGTCCGATGTTTGTTAAAAGGCCATCCTCCCATTGTTGGACCCGATGATGTAACTGCACGGCTTGTAATGCCTGATCAAGATCATTTTGGGTATACGAATCCACACCAAAGGTCACATTGTCTAAAAATGTTCCATTGAAAAGAGGAACTTCTTGGGGGATAAAATGAAGCCGCTTGCCAATATCTTCCAAATCAAGACAGGTTGTGTCCTGACCCCACAGGGCCACTGTTCCATGGGTGGGATGCATTAATCCCGTCAGTAAATGAAGCAACGTCGATTTACCCGCACCACTGATTCCAAAAATCAAGACCCGCTCTCCCACCTTGATGTCAAAGGAAACATTGGAAAAAACATTCTTTTTACCGTCATAAGCAAAGGCAACGTGATCAAAGGAAATACAGGGTTTGTGTGGATCAAAGGATGGAAGGGTATGAACGCGGTGCTGCGGCGGCAGATTAAAAATCTGAACAATTTTTTCAAAATCAATGCTTGCCTCGCACAATTGCCGCATATCCGTCAGCATTTGTTTAAACGGTATGAACAGGGCTGTTAATTGGCCATGGAGGAGAATAAACGTCCCAACGGTCATTTCTCCAGCGTGCACGCGCCACACCCCCACGGCAATCACACCACCAAGGGTTAGGGCGATGATGATGCCTAAAAAAACCTGAACCATATCCATGCGCATCGTCATGGAAAACCACGCGTTCGACTCTGTGGTCACAAGATTTCGAAGGCGGGTGAGCTCAAAGGATTTATAAAATCGCACCAATTTTGTATTCAAAATACTGTCGCCAAGGGCCAAGGTCACACCATCACTTACATTCCATGCCTTGCGGCGCATGGTCAAATACCAACTCAGGCTAATGAAAAAAGTCACAAACAATATCATCAATGCAATGATAAGGGGTGCGC
>CAXNJQ010000071.1:0-3384 GCA_964202705.1 Holosporaceae bacterium | reverse complement strand
TTGGATCGCATTGCCCGACAAGAAATGGATATTTTAATCGGCACACAATTGATTGCAAAGGGGTATCATTTCCCCTATTTAACATGCATTGGGATTGTGGATACGGATTTTGCGCTGAATGATATGGATTTCAGGGCCAGTGAACGCCTATTTCAATTGTTGTATCAGGTTGCGGGCAGAGCGGGCAGAGAGCATCGGGCCGGACACGTATTTTTGCAAACCATGCAACCGGATTACCCCTTGTTTAAATACTTACGCCATTACAATTGGGACGATTTTGTGCAGCAAGAATTGGAAAAACGACGTCTCTTGGATTGCCCCCCCATTACGCGGATGACGGCGGTTATTGTGTCCCATGCCAAACAGTGGGAGGTAGAAAAGATTGCCACAGCATTGCAAAAAAGCTGTCCGCACCATCCTGATATTCACGTTTTTGGTCCAGCGCCAGCCCCATTAAACCCCTTGCGTGGGCGATACCGTTGGCGTTTTTTATTGAAAACCAGACCAAGAGCGCCAGTATACGCCTTTTTAAAGCAATGGTTACATACCACAGATTGGCCTCGTGGGGTGGGCATTGATATAGACAGGGATCCGTACTCCTTGTTATAGACCCCTATGGCATTTTCTATGGGATTCCCCCCTGCCCCTTAGAGAAAAAATATGCGGTATGGGCAAGCAGAATCAGAGAGGGTTACCGCGCACCTTTTTCCATCATCACATCCAATGAACGGCCTGCAGTACATGGGGCAACCAAGGGCTATAGGAATGCGGATGATGGGCAAGATCTTGAGCCAGTTCTTCTAGAGCCATCCATTTCCAGTGGTCTAATTCTTCTGGATTGGGGGTAATGACCCCTGTCAACGGCATTTCAGCAATGAACACCTGATTGTATTCGTGTTCGATTAATCCATTACTCACATTCTGATGATACATGGTGGTACCTGATGGAATCAGATCAATCCCCTGGATGCCCAGCTCTTCAAAAAGACGACGTTTTGCGGCATCAGGTGTGTTTTCTTGGGGCATAGGGTGGCCACAGCAGGCATTACTCCACAATCCTCCACTGTGGTATTTGTGCTGCGCACGTTTTTGCATGATGGTTTTTTTGGGATTTTTGATGCAATCCACCAACAGGATGGAAAAGGCCAAGTGCAACAATCCTTGCTGATGCACAGCCATTTTTTCGCCACTGCCCATTGCCAATCCTTCAGAATTAACCAGAGTAATTGTGTTCATCGTACGATGTTAATGATGGTGTTGTTATGTACAGAATATCCTGATTTTGCAAAGGCATCTAGACATACTCCCACACTTCTATGTCATTCTCGCACACTTCTATGTCATTCTCGCGTAGGCGGGAATCTAGTTGGATCCCCGTCTTCACGGGGGGATGACAACACAGAGGTCAGGGGCTCTGGGGGATAGCGTGATGCCAGCGTGCAAGTCAGGGTGTGTTTTTCAGTTTTTCCAAAGATTCAGCCAGCAGCTCTTGGATGGCTTGAGGATTGGCTTTGCCTTTGGATTCCTTCATGACTTGACCAACAAAAAAGGCAAACAATTTATCTTTTCCAGATAAATAGGCGGCTAAATTGTCTTTTTCTCGATTTAAAACCGTACAAATCCAATTTTGAACGTCCTCTTGATTGGATACTTGAACCAATCCACGCTGTTCCATGATTTTTTCAGGATTTTCCCCGGTTTCAAACATGATCCCAAATACTTCTTTGGCCAACAGATTGGATAATTTCTTGTTTGCCACAGCTTGGATTAACGCCGCCATGTTTTCAGGTTGAATTTGGGTGCCAGAAAATGGTGTGTTTGTACGATTTAATGTGGCAAAGAATTCGCCTAAAATCCAGTTGGCGGCCAACTTTGCCCATGCTGGATCGGATAAATACGATACAACTTGCTCGAAAAAGTGTGAAACATCCAATTCCTGAACCAATAAATCCGCATCATATTCTGATAATCCATATACCTGAACAAATCGGGCATATTTTGCCCAGGGCGTTTCAGGTAATGAGGATGCCATTGCTTGAACGTGATCAGCAGCAATCATCACAGGTGTCAGATCCGGATCTGGAAAATAGAAATAATCATCCGCCACCTCTTTTGTGCGCATGGGCCGTGTTTTTCCTGATGCGGGATCATAGGTGCGTGTTTCCTGTACGATGCATCCCCCACTTTCAATTTCACCAATCTGGCGGGTGATTTCATAGTTCAGAGCACTGTGCAGAAACCGCAAGGAGTTCATGTTTTTTAACTCTACCCGCGTACCAAGGGCTTCTCCTGGTCGGCGTACAGAAACGTTGGCATCCACACGCAATTGCCCCTTATCCATATCCCCATAACAGACGCCCAGGTAACGCATCAAACAACGCAACCGTTTGACATAATCAATGACTTCTTCTGGGTTGGACAAGTCAGGATGGGAAACAATTTCCATTAACCCAACCCCTGCCCTGTTAAAATCCACATAAGATTTGTGGGGGTCTTGGTCATGCATGCTTTTTCCTGCATCTTGCTCGATGTGAATGCGTTGAATGCGGATGGTTTTCCATGCTTTTTCACCATTCAAAATCTGTAATACACCGTCTTGAACCACTGGTTTTTGGTATTGTGAAATTTGATACCCCGCAGGATTGTCTGGGTAAAAGTAATGCTTTCGATCCAGCACAGACACCAAGGATATGGTGCCGCTGATGGCTAGACCCAATCGTATGGCCTGGTCCACGCATTCTCGATTCAGCGTGGGCAACATGCCGGGCATAGCCACGTCTAAAAAGGACACGCACGTGTTGGGCTCTTTTCCAAACACTTGGCTGCTGGCCCCAGAAAACAGTTTGGATTGTGAAACGATTTGGGCATGAACTTCTAAGCCGATAACGGTTTCAAAGGCTGCAGATCCGGCTGACGATATAGGGGAAACAGATGACATGGCATTATTCCGGTTAAAAGGGTAAATCAGGCATGGATGTACTGGATTCAATGATGTGACCAAATTGAAACAAGCGATCTTCGGCCAGCGATGGTGCAATCAGTTGTAATCCCAAGGGTAATCCCGTATTCGACAGGCCAGCGGGTACAGAAATGGCGCACACATTGCCCACGTTCACTGGAACGGTTAACACATCATTCCAGTACATGGCCACAGGGTCTGATGCCGATGCCCCCAAGGCAAATGCTGGGGTGGGCGTTGTGGGGGTCAACACCACATCAACCTGTTGAAAAACCTGACGAAAATCGTGTTGAATCATCTGGCGTACTTGCTGAGCCTTGTTGTAATAGGCATCGTAATACCCATGGGAGAGCACATAAGTACCCAATAGAATGCGTCTTTTTACCTCTGGCCCAAAACCTTGTCCTCTGGTTTGAAAATACATA
>CAXNJQ010000070.1:0-3622 GCA_964202705.1 Holosporaceae bacterium | reverse complement strand
AAAGGGGTATCTTCCTGCGCCTCAGAACTCCTTTGCGGCCAAGCAGATCGGAGAAATTTTCTTGGATGCCAAATTCAGTCCTATTCAAAGGGTTACCTTTGAGGTCGAGGACACCCGCGTTGGGCAATCCACCGATTATGATCGTTTGTTGCTGACGGTGGAAACCAACGGTGCGTTGACACCTAGGGATGCGGTGAATGATGCGGCGATGATTTTGCATGATCAATTAAAGTATTTCTTATCATCGGATGCCCAATTGGCACATAAAAATGTGTATGCGGTATCTGGTGATGCGGGGGCGTCCACGTTTCCGCCTGTATTGTTTAATTTGGTTTCCAATTTGGACTTGCCTGTGCGTTGTTTGAATTGTTTGCGCAGCGCTCAGATTGTATATGTTGGGGATTTGGTCAAGAAAACAAAGGATGATTTGTTAAAAACGCCTAATTTTGGAAAAAAGTCATTGGATGATATTGAAGATCTTTTGGCCGTTTTTAATTTGAAATTGGGGATGTCTTTTCCAGATTGGCCCCCAAAAAATATAGAGAAACACCATATTGAACAGGAAGGTTAAGGCTTATGAGACACCAATTAGAGCACAGAAAGTTTAATAGAACCACCAACCAAAGAAAAGCTCTTTTGGCTGGTTTGGCCATTAATTTGGTTGAAAAAGAGCGCATCATCACAACATTGCCAAAAGCAAAAGAAATCCGTCCATTTTTGGAAAAGTTGATTACAAAAGGACGCAATGCCAATCCTGTTAAGGCCTTTCAAACCATTTATGGTGTTTTGAATAACAAAGATGCCACACTCAAGATTATTTCGGTGTTGACGCCACGTACGGCCAATCGTAATGGTGGATATTTGCGCATTATTAAGGCGGGTTTTCGGTATGGTGATGCGGCACCTTTGGCTGTGATTGAGTTTGTCGATCGCAATCTTTCAGAGCAGGCCTGATCAAAAAGGGGAGATATTGTGGAACAAAATTTTTATACCCTATTAGGGGTTTCTTCGACGGCAACGGCTGCAGAGATCAAAAAAGGGTACCACAAAAAAGCATTGCAATATCACCCTGATAAAAACCCTGGGGATGCAGAAGCCGAGAAAAAGTTTAAAGAAGTAAATTTGGCCCATGAAGTTTTAAGTGATCCAAAAAAGAGGGAAGCCTATGACCGTGTCGGGCATTCTGCCTTTCAGCATCAGCAAGGCGGTGGCGGGTATGAGGGGTTTTCCCAGGGGTTTGGAGAGGGTGATTTTTCATCGATTTTTGAAGATCTTTTTTCAGATTTCGTTGGTGGTGGCCGTTCTAGATCTCCTCAATCGTCTCAAAAAGGGGGCGATCTACATTACCAAATAGCTGTTTCTTTGGAAGAAGCTTTTTCAGGTATGACGACGGAAATTCAATTTCCAACCTATTCCCCATGCTTGACTTGTCAAGAAACAGGATCAAAATCAAAGGCTAAACCAAAACCATGTGGGTCTTGTCGAGGCAGAGGCAGAGTGCACGTTCAGAGGGGATTGTTCGCCATAGAAACAGAGTGCAAAGCCTGTCACGGCATGGGCAGCAGCATTTCAGACCCATGCTCTGATTGCAAAGGGGAAGGCCGAACACGTGGGCAGAAAAAGCTGAGCATTTCCATTCCCGCTGGCATTCACGATCAATCTCAGATCAGAATGTCACAAAAGGGAGAAGCCGGAAAACGCGGCGGTGCCAGTGGTGATCTGTATGTCCAAGTTCATATCAAACCCCATGAATTATTTGAACGCAAAGACAACGATTTGTATTGCGATTATCCTGTATCCATGACGCTGGCTGCTTTGGGTGGGGACATCGAAATCCCCTGTATTGACGGCCAAACCGTGACGGTTAAGGTTCCAGAGGGGGCTCAGTATAATCAAAAAATCGTTGTTCGCCACAAAGGCATGAGCCAGCTGAATCGCTCTCAACGCGGTGATTTATGTGTAATGGCTAAAATTTATATTCCCGTTCAATTAACGGCCAAGCAAAAAGTATGTTTACAGGAATTTCACGAAGAGGAAAAGAACAAAACCCACGAAGCCAAGGGTTTTTTCAATAAAATCAAGAAATTTGTCAAAAATCTCTCAACGGGGTGATTTGGGATAAGCAGACGACGGCTTTTGATTTTTGTTCCCAGTAGTCCGTCTGTGACCATCCTAGATTTTTAGGTAAGCAGACGACGGCTTTTGATTTTTGGTTCTGATGCTTTTGATTTGTATTTGTACGTGGGCTGCGATGGGTCTTTGGGTAAGAAGAACAGCGAGGGAGGTGACCCCCCTTAGGTGCAGTGGTAAGTGAGAGATATTATCCCTTGTTGGGTTAAGAAGGCAGCCTGTAGCGGAGTGTGTTAGTGCCTATATTTTATACACTTTTGTATACCAAAGATGATGGAAAGTCTTATTTTAAAGACATTGGTGTCATTACACCCCATGCAGGAGCATTTTTGGGAAAAATTTCTGATCCTTTTTCTGTCTCACGCTTATGGTTCCGAGACTTTTGTAAAGGAGCATATGATTGGCATACCGTTCCACAAAAACAATGGATTGTGTATCTCTGTGGTAAAGTTTGCATTGAGCGGTGGCGAAATACGGTATTTTGGTTCAGGCCATATACTTTACGCAACAGATACGGATGGCAAAGGCCATCGATCAACCATTATAGAGGAAGGCCGATCATTAATTATTACAGCCGATAGTCAGCACCATGAAGATAACAGAGACGATAATGAATAAATGCAAATTGTCTTTAGTGGTAGCATCTGAGTGGTTTGTAGGAGGGATTGCATGATCAATGGGATGAATCATATCCATGGACTGCGAGAAATTGCAGCTAACTATGAGGCTTATATTTTTGACCTATGGGGGGTGGTACATGATGGGATCACGCCCTTTCAATGCAGCATTGATGTGATGAAAAAGTTAAAATCTCAAGGTAAAACTGTGCTGATTCTCTCTAATTCGCCAAGAAGAATTGACACCACGAGTGAGCACTTAAGAGGTATGGGGGTCGGAAAGGAGCTCTATGATGGTATTTATACTTCCGGAGAAGACTGTTATGACCGCCTACGGTTACGCGATCATCCTTGGCATCAAAAGCTTGGGCAGAATCTTTTTCACATTGGCCCTGAACGCAATCTGTGCACATTTGAAGGGCTTGGATACGCCACAGCACAAGCCCCATCCGAAGCTAATTTTGTTCTTCTCTCTGGAACCGATGGTTGGTGCATAGCACTAGATCCATTTTATAAAGCACTGCAAAGCTGTCTTATTTGGGATTTACCCATGGTATGTGCAAATCAAGATCTCAGCATTCAGCGTGAAGGAAAAAAATATATTTGTGCGGGTTCAATTGCAAAGCATTATGAGAATAAAGGCGGCAATGTTTTTTATCACGGCAAGCCATCGCCTGATATGTTTGAACGTCTTTTGATCTCTAACAATGTTACGACCCCTAAAAACAAAATAGTCATGATTGGAGATTCTTTATTAACCGATATCCCAGGGGCATCTGCTTTTGGTATAGATTCTTTATTAATCACTAGCGGAATTCATTGGAATGAATGTGTTAATGAACAAACCTTTTCACGCTTTAATGCATTTCCAACTT
>CAXNJQ010000069.1:0-3664 GCA_964202705.1 Holosporaceae bacterium | reverse complement strand
AGAAAATAGTGCACTGCGCCATGGGAAACAGGATGATGGGGCATGGAAAATGGATATTTTGGATACCATGGGTGTCTCTTTGTGTTTGTTTTTAAATGGTTTTGAACAGTCTAGATAAACATTTCCCCTGTGAACAGTCCCTCTGTTCTGATTTCTGCAGGGTGTGGTGGGCAAGGTGGGGCAAGAAAATGAATAATGTGTTACCATGATGGTCTCTTTATTTGATAATGTGCTTGGTATGATTTTACCGTCTGATCCTGTTGGGACACATACGGCACCCACCGGGGCTGGGCCATCCATCCATCGGTTTGCATTGACCTGGTTGTGGCACATGATCCGCCCCTTTTCTTGGCGCATAGGACTGATTCTTTGGGTTCCTGTGGCGTGGGCTTTGGGTCTGTCTTTGACGTCTTGCGCCATACAAATGATCGTGGTGTGCATTTCTGAAAAGCAAGAATCTTTGTTTTTTCCAATGTTGTTTTTTATTGGTATACGGTTTGTTTTGATTTTAAATTATCGTTTTTATGATCATTTTATCAGTATTGGCATGATGCCCGTGTTACGTAAAACCATTGGGACAAAAGTCACCAGCGAAATTTTCGGTAAAGCGTACCCCTATTTTCAAAAGCATCAATCGGGGGCATTGGGTTCCAAAATTAACGATTTAATGCGTAATGTGCCCAGCCTGATCGAGGCTTTAAGCCAAGAATTTTTTGGCAACACCTTGGCCATCATCATCGCCATTGTTACGTTGACATTCGTACAGCCTGTTTTTGGAGCATTAATGGCCGCTTGGGCTCTGTGTGTGATGGGTATCAGTTGGTTTTCTTCTAGAAAATTATTAAAATCATCCCATCAATTGTTTCAAAAAAGAGCCATTTTTACTGGGAAAGTCATTGATATTTTAAGCAACATGTTGTCTGTTCGTTTGTTTTACAATACCCGCAGAGAAGATGCCGTTTTGTCTGATGCGATGAATGATGCGATGAATCAAGAAAAGCGGATGGAGCAGCAATATTTCAATATGCGTGCTGTGACCAGCATCATTTCGGTACTCGTTTTTATCGCCAATGGGTACTTTTTATGCCAAGGATACGGATATGGTGACATGGATGCAGGAGGCGTGGTTTTGGTGCTAAGCGTCAATCGATCCGTGATGGATTTTTTATGGCGCTTTGATCAGGTTTTTTCCAATATATCCGAATATTACGGCAGCATTACCCAATCGTTGCAGGCTGTTTTTGATGGAAAATCCATGGGGGATGATGAACATTTGCCCGATTTGTGTGTCAAAAGAGGTGACATTACATTTTCCGATGTCTGTTTTTCCTATCCAGGATGTCCTGCCGTATTTACGAAACTGTCCTTGCAGATTCATTCGGGTGAAAAAGTCGGTATTGTGGGGCGTTCTGGCGGTGGAAAGAGTACGTTTGCCCATCTGTTGTTGCGTTTATATGATATTCAAAGCGGATCCATTTCCATTGATGGGCAAGATATTCAGGCCACCAATCTGGGCTCTGTGTACGATCAAATCACGCTGGTGCCCCAGGAAACCCATTTGTTTGAACGTTCCGTCAGGGACAATATTTTGTATGCCAAACCGTCGGCCAAACCAGCAGATTTCCAGCGTGTATTGCAAGAATCCTGTTGCCAACATTTTATTCAACGGTTTCCCAATGGTGTGGATACATTGATAGGAGAGCACGGCGTTCGTTTGTCTGGCGGTCAGAAACAACGCATATCCATTGCGCGCGCCATGCTGCGTCATACTAAAATCTTGATTTTGGATGAATCCACGTCACAATTGGATTCGGTGACAGAATCCCAGTTGCAAGATCATTTGTGGCAATTTTTTGCGGATAAAACCGTTCTGGTGATTGCCCACCGTTTGGCCACGTTGCGTCGGATGGATCGCATTATTGTATTTGATGGTGGACAAATCGCAGAACAAGGATCGCACCAGGAATTGTTGGAAAAACAGGGGCTTTACAGCCTGATGTGGCGTACCCAAGAACAAAGAGAGGAGGGTCACCCAGAAAAATAGGCACCTCAGCGCGGGCGCAGAAAAGGGTGGTGAGAGGGTGCAGAAAAGGGTGTAGACTGGTGCGGGGACAGGGGGTGATGCTGTTTTGGGTATGGCGTTAAAGGGGTATGGATGTTAAATAGGCATGGAATTTTAAGGTGTTTAACAAGAGGAGAAAAAGTCATGAATGATCATACGTCGCAACCACAGCACAGCTCTGATGACAGAACCATATTTCCTGTGGTTGTTTTGGGTGGAGGGCCCGTTGGATTATTCGCCGTATTTATGGCGGGTATGATGCAATTAAAATGCGCATTGATCGAAGCATTGCCCCAATTGGGTGGCCAGTGCCAGGCCCTGTATCCGGATAAACCCATTTATGATATTCCTGGAATGCCAGAAATATCTGCCGGTGATTTGGTTGGGCAATTATCCCAACAGATGGCGCCTTTTAAACCCACTGTTTTTTGTGGTCAAACGGCCGAGCATGTGGATCAAGATCAAGAATCTGGTTTATTTGTCATTCGGACCTCTGCGGGACGTGTGATTTTGGCCCAAGCCATCATCATTTGTTGTGGGGCTGGCGCCTTGATTCCAAAGCGTCCTCCCTTAGAAGGAATAGAGCAATTTGAAGGACAAAGTGTGTTTTATTCCGTGCCATCAGGCCATGGTTGGGCGGGTAAAAATATTGTCATTGCTGGTGGTGGGGATTCGGCTGTGGATTGGGCTTTGGTGTTGGCAGGCAGCGCAAAATCCGTTCACATGGTCCATCGTCGTGCCCGTTTCAGTGCTCAAGAACACAGTGTGGCGCGATTGCAAGAAGAGTTTCAATCGGGCCGGGTTCAGTTGCATGTGCCTTATCAATTGTTGGGAATAGAGGGGCAGGTCGGACAAATCAGTGTTGTGCATGTTCATGATGGGGCAGGGGGCAGTAAAAGCCTATCGGCCGATATTTTATTGCCCTTTTTTGGCATGCAAAATGATCTGGGACCATTAAGCCGTTGGGGGTTGGATATTGATCAACAGCGTATTGTGACCAACCCTTTAACGGGGCAAACCAGTCGTCCAGGCATTTATGCTGCGGGCGATATTGTGACGTACCCCCATAAATTAAAGCTGATTATGACGGGTTTTGCAGAGGTCGCCCAGAGTGTGCATCACCTAAAGGGGTATTTGTTTCCCGATCAATATGTCGGCGTCAAGCATTCAACAACGTTGGGCAATCCTGGGTCTTGGGCCAGCTAGAGCCTTTGTTGTGTTGGGGTTGTTCTGGTGGCGGCTAGATTCTGGCCCCCCAGGCACCCATCTCCGACTTTGGGTAATGCATTGTCATCCTGTGAATACCATTGTCATCCTTGTTAAAACCTTGCATTGTCATCCTGTGAATACTCAATTGTCATCTTTGTGAATACTCAATTGTCATCTTTGTGAATACTCAATTGTCATCCTCGTGAAAACGGGGATCCAATAGATTACGGGGATCCACTAGGTTCCCGCCTGCGCGGGAATGACATAGGAGAAGCGGGAATGACAAGAAAAACGTCATCCTTGTTAAAACCCTGCATCGTCATCCTCGTGAATACCATTGTCATCCTCGTGAAAACGGGGATCCAATAGATTACGGGGATCCAGTAGGTTCCC
>CAXNJQ010000068.1:0-3667 GCA_964202705.1 Holosporaceae bacterium | reverse complement strand
GCCCGTTTTATTGGAATCTTCCCTGCCCGTTTTATTGGAATCTTCCCTTCGCGTTTTATTGGAATCTTCCCTTCGCGTTTCAGTGCTGTGGTCTCTGTGAACTATTTTTCCCTCTTTACGAGGGGGTACAGCAACCTTGCCCTTATTTTTACCCAATGATTTTTTTTGGGGCCCGGATTTCGAATCAGAGCGCGTACCCGATTGTTGATCAGAGGGCTTCTCGCTGGTGACTTTTCCAGCAGAACCCTCTTGGGCCTTATCCCCATTGACAGAAAAAATGGACATGGCCATGACTAAAAAAACAACGTTTTGCGGTGAGGCACGATAACGCCCCATAGACCTTAAAAACCTGCTGTTACAGATAGCCATGATTATTTCTCCCTGTTTGAAAAAAGCCCTAGCGCGATACTCTCTCTTTAATTCTGGACTTTTTACGGCTAAGGGTACGCACATAATACAATTTGTTTCTGCGCACCTTTCCGCGCCGTGTGCATTCGATGTGATCAATGACCGGGCTGTACAGAGGAAATACACGCTCTAGACCGAACCCCCCTGTGACGCGACGTACGGTAAATGACGAATGCAATCCCGCATTACGTCGGGCAATGCACAACCCTTCGAACCTTTGAACGCGCTCTCTTTTTCCATCCAAAATACGAACATATACGGTTAAGTTATCACCAGGTCCAAAGACAGGCACTGGTTTTTTCCCTGTGGTCAATCGTTCAATTTCTCGACTGTTAAAATCTAACAAGCATCCCATGATATTTATGATTTTTAGAACAAAATATGATTATTTATACCACGCTATTGCCCCCATGGGTAGACCACAGGCCTCTATTTTACGACAATATTGCGCATCAGGCCATACTAAGTTATAATGGAGTAATATTAAAAGTCCACATGGGCATTTATCGCAACAACCACACCATCTGACTTTTTACAGTTTTGGGTTGGTTTTTTTATCTTTTTCCGCAAAAATCAATCCTTTTTGTGAAAAAGAGACATTATTTTTGCTTGAAAAATGCATCGTTTGGCCACCCCCTTGAACAAGGAAAAGGTAGGATTTATGCTGGGAAAATTTCTGCTCATCGATCAGCGCTTGAACGAAACCCGTTTGGCCATTGTTAAGAATAAGGTCCTAGAGGATTTTGATGACGAGCTGTCCACCAAAAAGTTAAAAAAGGGAAATGTTTATATTGGCCGCATTATGCGCATAGAGCATTCTCTGCAGGCCGCCTTTGTGGATTTTGGCTTTGAAAAGCACGGGTTTTTAGCGTTTTCTGAAATCATTGGCCCCGACACCGCAGCACCCCGACCAACACCGGCCAAGCCAGCAGATCCCGAAACCAACGAATCATCCATTACCCTTGCCCCGCCCATTAATCCAGAGCCTATAACAGAAATCAGCGTCACAGAGGATGATGAGCGCCCTGCCCGCCCCCTGGGTGTGCAAGGAAAAGTACACGATTTTATCAAGCGCCAACAACTGATCATGGTGCAAGTCATCAAGGACGAGAGAGGCAGCAAGGGCGCGGCGCTGACCACGTATATTTCATTGCCCGGTCGTTACGGGTTTTTCTTGCCCAATACGCCAAAAGCCAGCGGTATTTCTAAAAAAATCACGGATTCAGTAGAGCGCGATGCCTTGAAAACCATTTTGGGCACATTAGAAGTTCCAGAAGGCATGAGCTTTATTTTACGTTCTGCCGCCATTGGCAGAAAAAAGAGCGAAATCAAAAGAGATTACGATTTCTTGATGAAAACATGGACCACCATCGCTGCCCAGCCTGTGAACGCCATTGGCCTGGTTTATGCAGAACAAGATTTGCTGATCCGTGCGCTGAGAGATTTTTACAGCCATGATGTTCAAGAAGTTGTGATACAGGGAGAAGAAGCATTTAAACGGGCACGATCCTATGTTCGGGCTGTTTTCCCCAGTTACGCCAAAAAAATACAATTACACAGTACCACCTGTTCTTTGTTTGAAAAATTCAATATTGAATCCCAAATCGAAGCCATTTATGACCACACGGTGTTATTGCCCTCTGGGGGATCCATCGTTTTGAATCAGACAGAGGCGCTGGTATCCATTGATGTCAATTCGTCCAAATCCACCCAAGAAAGAAATATAGAAGACACGGCGCTGAAAACCAACCTAGAAGCCTGCGTTTCCATTGCTAGAAATTTAAAGTTGCGGGATTTATCTGGATTAATCGTCATCGATTTTATCGACGTACACCCCAACAAACGCCCGGTCATAGAAAAAGCATTAAAGGATGCCTTGGCCACGGATCGTGCCCGATTAAAAATTGGAAAAATCAGTGAGTTTGGTTTACTCGAAATGTCCCGCCAGAACCTGCGCCAGAGCTTGATGGAAAGCAACACCCATTTGTGCACCACATGTCACGGCGCAGGACGCCTGTTGTCATTGCCCATGCAATCCATGCGGGCTTTGCGTGCCATAGAGCGCATGGCCGCAACCCAAGAATCCAAAACCATCGATGCATTTGGATCGGCCGACTTGGTGTTGTGTTTGTTGAATACACACCGTCAGTTTTTATGGGAAATAGAGAAAAAGTATGGAACAACCATCATGATTTCTGTGGACGCTGGGTGCCATTCTGGGGCCTTGAATATTACAAACCCCGCCCCGCTGGCAGACGTTAAATCCACGGAAATTCTTGCTGCACCAAAGAAACGCCGCCGAAATCGATCCAAACTTGGAAAAAATGGCGATCATGCTGTTGTGCAAAATCCATCAGATTTGACCAATGCCAACGGCAATGCCGGCACCAGTGTGGGCACCAGTGAAACCCATACCAAAGGGGAATCGGATGATTCCAGCCCCGTGCAATCCATCCCAGCAGCCATGATCATTCCCTTAACCCAAGAGGTTTTACCCCCTTCATCGCCAGCCTCATCCATCAAAGAATCCCGATGGGCCAAATTACGCAAACGGCGTCAAGCAAAAATCCAGGCCCATGGGGCTGTTGATGGGCCATTTTTACTGACCAATCCCATAGGCACAGATGCTGTTCTGGATGCCGCACCTGGCAGAGAAACAGATTCCCCAACCATTCCTGCATCAACAGAAAACGGCCTTTTAGCGGCTATATTCTCGGCAGAAAACCCATCGGCATCGGAAAAGTCCCTTGTCAAACCCAGGGAAAAGGATAAAAAA
Organism: Holosporaceae bacterium; assembly: GCA_964202705.1. Lineage (GTDB taxonomy): Bacteria > Pseudomonadota > Alphaproteobacteria > Holosporales > Holosporaceae. The sequence goes on along the minus strand of CAXNJQ010000068.1, from coordinate 483 downwards.
CGGACCAATCAGAAATCACGTTCTAAAAAGCCCTTAAAACAAACGCTTTCCCAAGAGGCTGAAAAGAATGAGCTGCCGGAAATGCCAGAGCAAAAAATGATGGATGCCCCAGAGAAAAAGCCCCAAACAGAGGATGTAAAACCCCAAAAAAATACGCAAAACCTTCCAAGAGGCCATCGCAGACGAAGCAATGCTAAAAAGGATGGACCGAGCGCATCCAGCGCGCCCATTCATGGCAACGTGACCCCTTGGCCTGTGCCCTCTGCCCTTCTGACAAAGGCACCGATGGTTGGTCCAGAAGCCAAAGAAACGCTGGTAACGCCACGTAACCCATCCGATGATCATCAGAAAAAACATCCAAAAAGCAAGAAATTTTTACCAAAAGAATCCATAACGCAACCATCGCCCGCAGCCATTGCAAAAGCCAATCCAGCCCCAGTCAAACCAAAAGAATCCACAGAAAAATCGAACCGCACCACAGCA
>CAXNJQ010000067.1:0-3677 GCA_964202705.1 Holosporaceae bacterium | reverse complement strand
CCACTGTATCTGGTCAAGGTGGATGTGCCACAGCAACGTGCGGCTTACCAACACCAGAAGCCATGGATGCCCCAGCACCAGAAGCCATTGCCGCTGCATAACATACCTCTGTATGTAAAGAGCAATGAGACAGAGGGCAGGTTTTATGCCCTCTTTTTAATCCCACAGCACCGGTTAGATGAAAGAATTGGCCACCATTGCTCAAAATCAGCGTGGGAAAGGCCGTAAACTCAAAGGATGGGTTGTTTGAGTAATGATGGAGAAAATCCTTGGGCGAATACAGGTTCAGGTCATCATTACACAGCTGTTTTGAAAAAGCACAGCCCAGATCCATGGCGTAAACCATACATGCCTCTGTTTACACAAGGGTTGGGTTGACTGCAATCCCTTTAAAACAGGATTAAAATAGGATTTGAAATCAGGTATTCTGAATACCAATTTCTGTTCCATAATCATAAAAAATGGCCAAGACCATACGAATTTATGCCGGAGGACGTATTAAAAACAGCGTTTTTCAGCAATCTTATGACGATTATCACAAACGCATTCGCCATTGGTCTGTTCAATTGACAGAACTGAGTGATAAACAATTCCAAACCCTGGCACCTAAACATGAGTTGTGGATCGCCTTGGACGAGCGCGGGCAATCCTGGAACAGTGCTGAATTTTGTCACCATATCACCAAGTGGATACAGGGCCCATTGGTGCCATGTTTTATCATTGGTCCCAGTGATGGACTGCCCCCTTCTATTCGTGCAGCATGCCCCTTTGTTTTGTCCTTTTCACCCATGACGTGGCCCCACCTGATGGCACGTGTTTTGTTAATAGAGCAAATTTATCGTGCCCAACAGCGCGCCTTGAATCATCCATACAGTTTTGTCTAAATGACCCCAGCATGGCCAGGTGTTGTTTTCCAATGTGACAAGGGGGGTGTGCACCGTGATGGCATAACGTTTTGTTAAAAAAGGATAAAATTTTAGATTTTTTTATGATAAAATGGAGCAAAATGGTACAGCAGTAAAACCCCATGCCCATAGAGGCGTGTGCTCTGTTTGGCGCGATAAGGTCATGATACGTCTGTTAGATACCCATCTGATTAATCAAATTTCTGCCGGCGAAGTGGTGGAACGTCCAGCATCCGTATTAAAAGAGTTGATGGAAAACGCCCTGGATGCAGGATCAAAACACATCACCATACGGTGGCGCCATGGTGGGCAGAGCATGCTAGAGGTCGAAGACGACGGGGTGGGGATTGCTCACCATGACATGCGTTTGGCCTTGGCCCGCTCTGCCACATCAAAATTACGAGTTCAAGCCGATTTATCGGCCATTTCCACCTTTGGATTTCGAGGAGAAGCCTTGGCGGCGATGGCGGCGGTGGCCAGAGTTTGTTTGACCAGTCGGTGCCAGGGCCAAGACCATGCTTGGTCGTTATCGGTCCATGGTGGGGAAGAAATGGACTTTTTACCATCCAATCGCCCTTGTGGCACATCGGTTCAAGTTCACGATTTGTTTTTTGCCACACCGGCACGTTTGAAATTTTTACGATCTGAATCGGTGGAAAAGCAGTACTTGTGGGATGTGGTGCATAAAATGATCATCTCTCATCCGGATGTGGCCTTTTCGGTTCACAGCGATTCTCGCAGTATAGAATATGGCGTGGGCATGGAAAAACGATTGCATGATGTTTTTGGATCTTCTTTTCTGCAAAATTTCTTTTATGTGGATGCACAAAGGGATTCCTATGGTTTGCACGGATGGATTGGCTTGCCAACCCACCATCGCGCCACGCCCGATCGGCAATTTTATTGTGTCAATGCACGCACGGTCAAAGACAAGGTTCTGGGGGCTGCGTTGCGTATTGCCTTTGGGGACACCATGCCAAAGGGGCGACATCCTGTGGGGGCCTTGTTTTTAACCTTACCCTTATCGGATGTGGATGTGAACGTCCATCCGGCCAAAACAGAGGTCCGATTTTTAGATACGCGCTTTGTTCGTGGATTTGTAACGGGTGTGTTAAAGCAAGAAATTTGGAAAAATGGTTTGCGTGCATCCACCTGGGGTGATGGGGTTGAGCCAAAACAGGGCTCTGGCCAAGAATCCGCCAGCACTGTTGTACAAAAACAGGATGAACATTTTGGTTTTTCCACCATTTCTTCTGGTTTTGTACCGCATGCTGGGCGTGCTGGGTTCCCCGTGTACAACCCGATGATCGCCAGAGAAGACCCCTATTTTATTCCAAAAACGAGGCCCAGGGGGCTAGGTGATGAAACCCGATCCATTCCCCTTGGTGTCCAGGGCTCTTTGGACCATACCCTGATCCCAGATTCCAACCAAGAGATAGACAGAGAGCCGGATGTCGGGTTGTTTGGGGGTTCCCCAGTAAGTGGGAAAAATGAAGAACCCATTTTTGTGGATTTGGGCCAAGCCATCATGCAAATTCAAGACAGTTATATCGTCGCGCGTCTTGATGGGGGGTTGGTTTTGGTCGATCCTCATGCCGCCCACGAGCGCATTGTTTTTGAATCCATGAAAGTCGAATGGGCCAATGATGTGGGCCATGTCACCCCATTTTTATTGCCACCCCAGTGGTCCTTAACGCCCACAGAGCAAGATCACATGCAGGATATTCAGGAAAAAATGGCATGCTTGGGTTTTCAGTATGATGTCATGCCAGGACAATGTCGATTAAAAACGGTGCCCATGATTTTTCAGGCCTATCAGCCAGAAGCCCTGGTTCGCCAATTGGTGGCCCAGGTGCATCAAGATGATTCGGTTCAAGAGGTGGTTTTACGTTGGCGTAACGATATGATGGCCAATTGGGCCTGTCGTCAGAGCATAAAACTGGGCCAATCCATGACCATAGAAGCCATGAATATTCTGTTGCGTCGTCTGGAACGCACCCCCCACGGGGCACAATGCAACCATGGACGCTGTGTGTATCGTATTTTCAGGGCTCACGATTTAAGCCGTTTGTTTGATCGGTAAAGCCTGCCCATTGCGGCGATTTTTAAGAGGTTTAGAAATCATTAAGACTGTGGTATGGTGGTTTCTATATTGAGTATTGAATAAAATGGTGTATGACCTTACCAGAATCGTTGTCAGAATCGTTGCCTGAATCTGTGTCAGGATCAAAGCCAGAATCTGGAACGCCTTCCCATCAACACCCATCTGCAACATCCAATCTCAGCATCCAGGATATGAAGAATATGCTGGCAGAGATGTGGATCATTCGTCGATTCGAAGAAAAGTGTGGTGAAATTTATACGGCTGGAAAAATCGCTGGGTTTTGTCACTTGTGCATCGGTCAAGAAGCCATATCCGTGGGGGCATCGCACGCCATGGGCCCAAAGGACACCATGATTACGGCCTATCGATCTCATGGACAAGCGTTGGCTCGCGGTTTAACACCCTTTCAAGTCATGGCGGAATTAATGGGTAAAGAGGGGGGCAGTTCCAAGGGAAAAGGCGGCTCTATGCACCTATTTCACACAGAGCGTCTGTTTTATGGGGGTCATGGTATTGTTGGCGCACAAACGGCGCTGGGGACAGGATTGGCCTTTGCCCACCAGTACAATAATGATGGCGGCGTATGCATGACCTTTTTAGGCGAGGGTGCCACCAACCTGGGGCAGTTTTTTGAATCCATGAACATGGCTTCTTTATGGAATTTACCG
>CAXNJQ010000066.1:0-3705 GCA_964202705.1 Holosporaceae bacterium | reverse complement strand
ATATGCTGACAAAGTCTGTGGAAAGATTCAGAAATTGACGAAAAGAATGCCACAGATTGTCCTCACAGTTGCCATAATTACCCATGTGTTCGGGTTCTATGTTTGTTAATATGGCTCCAAAAAGGGTCGAAAAATTGATGTGACTCTGGTCGGATTCGTCGGCTTCTATGACGGAAAAAGGGCCAGTGCCGGCATACAATGGGCTGTTCCAATGGACCATCATGCCGCCAGAAACAATCAGCGGATCCATGTGACTGGTGTACAAAACATGGCCCAACAGGGATGTGGTGGTGGTCTTACCGTGGGTTCCACTGATGGCCAAGGTTTTTAGTGGGCTGGTAAAGGCCCTTAACAGGTCAGAACGGTGAAGGGTGGGGATGTTTCTGGCTCTGGCCGTTTGCAGCTCTGGATGATCATGGGGTATGGCGCTTGAATACACCACGCACTCTAAATCTTGCGATATGTGGCCAGAATCGTGATGCAAGAAAACGTGTGCCCCCAGAGCAACCAATTGCTCGGTGCTTTCGTTTTGAAAAAGAGCACTGCCCTGAACCCACCAGCCGCGATGCAGGCATAACAGGGCCAGCGCACTCATGCCGATGCCACTGATGCCGATAAAGTGAATACGTTTAGGCTGATGTGCAAAAAGAGAATAGTTCAGAGCAGGCATGACCAGGTTGGGGCATTTTTATCTGTTGTTCACCATAGAGCAGTTCGTCTGGTTTGTCCAGCCAGCCCCGGATTTTATCGGCCATTTGGGTGGCGGTTAATTCTGCTTCAGGGACCATCCAAGACCGATTGCTCTGGGCATGGGCGCAAGCATTAAAGTGTTGGTGATGATCAATGGCAAAGGGGTACGGAACCAAAAAAGCAGGCCGTTGTGCGCAAGACAGTTCTGCCAAGGTGGATGCCCCTGCGCGCGAAAAGACCACGTGGCACCAGGACAGCATATCCACCATATCCGAAAAGAACGGTGCGACTTGAAAAGAGTCCAAGTTCAAACGGCTGTATTGATGGGCTAAGTCGGTGCAATCGCTCTGCAGGCTCTGGTGGCGGATTTGAAGGGATTTTTGCTGGTCTGCAGACAGCATGGCTAGCGCCTGGGGCAAAAGGGTGGACCAAATTTTTGCGCCCTGACTGCCCCCGATGATTAAAATATGGATGGGAAGTGAGATGAATGTGTGGGCTGTAATCCCGTTAAACGCTTGACGTACGGGTGTGCTGATGGTGCGCCATTGGTGTGCTTTGGATTTTGGAATATGCTTTTTATAACATTCCAGACCATGGCCGACAAAAACAGCAGCCATCCAGGGGGCTAGAAATCTGTTGGCCCTGCCTAAAATGGCATCGGATTGATGAATGGCGCAGCGTATGCCCTTTATACGCGCCATTAAAAGCGGCACCACCGTTGTAATGCCTCCAAATCCCACAACGGCTTTCGGATGATGTTGACGATACAGTCTTCTGATTGTTTGATGGATGGAAAATGCTGTGCGAACAGAGGCGGGCGGCAATATTTCAATATGACTGAAAAATGATCGGTCTTTTTCAATAAATCGGGCGCCTCTGGTATCCGTAATCAGAATAATATGTTCGCCCTGTTGATGGGCATATTCAGCCAATGCAATGGCGGGAAAAACGTGACCACCAGAACCACCAGCCACCAATATAATCGGGTTATACTTACAGTAAGACATGATAAAGTGGCCGTGGGTATTTTATTTACCATACAATATCCCCAGGTATGGAACAACCATCACAGACCTGAATGAAGTCTATGATGCGGCCTCCACAGCGTGGTTAATTACTTGGATAACATTTTGGAAAGGGCCATCAAAGAATCGGGTCGCCCTTCGATGATTTCAAAGGGTTGGTCTGCCAGATCCTTTTCGCCAAGGTGCTCTTTTTGATACAGCATGGTGGGGAAACTGGGAAATTGAAACTGATTGCCGTAAGATCGTGCATCCATTAAATATTGGTCCGTATGGGCGTTAAACATGTGAGAATGGAATGCCTTGATGTCGCACCCGATTTGTTTGGCCAACGTCAAGGCCAATCCAGTAGAAAGGGGGCCAACTTGATTCAAAATGATATCCAAATAGGCTTGCAGTTTCCCCAAGATATGGGCCGCCATCAAGCTGCGCACAATAATCTGACCATTGATATCATGGTGCTGGGTGATCCAATGGGGGCAAAGGGCAAAGGGGTTTGTTGCATTACTGGATAAGTCCAGTAAATCTCTGAATAGCGCCATGCTGTGGGGACATAATGGATCCAGAAACACGACAACGTGCCTTTTTCCTGATTTGATGGGATTTTTTTGCAGTTGACCCCACAGTTCAGGGCTGTTTATAAACAGCCGTTGGGTGCTTTTTTGCAGATCTTTAGAGACGGTTTCTGAAAAATGCTCGATCATATCCTGTTGAGCGGCGGAAAAAACAGAGGGATGTGCCTTGAAAAAACGTGCGAGTATGCCTGGATTTTCCATCAAAGTGTTTTCGATAATCGATGGATTTTCCGACAGACATTCTGCCATCAAGCCGGGCAGATCGGTGGGTGAAATGATGTTGGAATAAACACTGGAAGACAGGCCCAGGAACAGCGGAACAGCCATAAAAAACAAACGCATTCAACAACCTGCCTAAATGATAAAACAGCCTTACTGCATCATAATGGATCGTTTGTTTACAAAAAGTTACGTCAACAACGGGTGATCTATTCTTTTTGATTTGTTTTGGGGTGCTCTGGATTTTTGGGTGCTCTCTTGTAAAAAATTCCAATTTTCCCCATAATGGGGTTAAAGATTTAACGGATCAACATTAATGTCAAGTACCGTACAAAGAACGTTGAGCATCCTGAAACCGGATGCCACACAGCGCAATATCACAGGAGCAATCAATGCCATGATTGAAGGGGCAGGGTTTAAAATTGTGGCACAATGGCGTGTGCAATTAACGGGCGATCACGCTGCAAAATTTTATGATGTTCACAAAGAACGACCTTTCTTCAGGGATTTGTGCGCCATTATGAGTGCCGGTCCCGTGGTGGTCCAGGTGCTGGAGCGCGAAAATGCCGTACACCTGTATCGGGAATTAATGGGGGCGACGGATCCAAAAAATGCAGATGCGGGCACCATTCGTCACGCCCATGGCAAGTCCATTGATGAAAACAGTGTTCACGGATCCGATTCGCTGGAAAATGCTGAAAAAGAAATCGCGTTCTTCTTTCAAGATTCGGACATTATTGCGTAATCCTGTTCCAGGGATATTAAGGGGGGGGGCTGTGTATTGGATTCCTAATCTGCTAAGCGCTATGCGTCTGATATGCGCCCCCTTTGTTGGGCTTTTAATCCTTTTTGGTCATGAAAATTGGGCATTACTGGGGGTTATTTTGGCGTTTCTGACGGATTTCTTGGACGGCTGGATGGCCAGATTTTTTCATTGGGAAACACCATTGGGTCGATTTTTAGATCCCTTGGCCGACAAAGTATTGGCCTTTTCCATTTTTACAGCCTTGGCTTTGTGTCACAAGCTGCCTTGGCCCTTATATGCTGTGGTGGTGTTGCGTGATGTGTGTATTGGTTTAGGGGTTTGGTTGGTGCATTCTCGCAAGGGCGTGGCATCCTTTGAACCTCTATTGATCAGCAAATGGAACACGGCCGTCCAGGGGATTTTGTGCGCCGCCATTTTATGGGGCAAGCATCCT
>CAXNJQ010000065.1:0-3727 GCA_964202705.1 Holosporaceae bacterium | reverse complement strand
TTGGCCAATAAAACCACTGATCGTCGCCATTGTTGAGCAGGAACGGCTGGAATGCCCGCCAGCGTTTCCGCCGTATGGGTAGAATGCATGACACCACTTTTAGCCGCAATTTTTGTACCAGCAGCCAAAACAACCCCATTGGCCAGTCCAACTTGCCCCCCTAGAAAACAGCGATCCCCCAGATGACAACTGCCCGCAATGCCACATTGAGACGCAATGACCACATACTGGCCAATATGAACATTGTGTGCAATTTGCACCAAGGCATCGATACGTGTGTGGTTACCGATCAAGGTGTTGGTGAAACTGCCTCGAGAAATGGTTGTATTTGCCCCAATGTGGACATGGTTTCCCAAAATGACTTTACCCTGATGGGGGATTTCTAAAAACCCTTGATCATCAATGACAAATCCAAATCCGATATGACCAATGCGTGCCCCAGATTGAATATGAACGTGGTCACCAATGGTGCTGTGCTCGATGCTGACATGGGTGCCAATGGTGGTTTTGTGCCCGATAACCACATTTTCGCCGATATGGCTCCATGCTCCGATGCGTACGTGGGCCTGTAGCATCACATTTTTTTCAACGACAACGCCTGGTCCAATCTGGCACGTTGGATCGATTTTGGCGCTGGCATGAATCTGTGCGCTGTGGTGAATGCCGCAAAGGGTGGGCTCGGTCCGCCTAGCATCTAAAAATCGCAATACTTGTACAAAAGATCGATAGGGTCTGGGCGTGATCAGTGCGGCTGTGTGGGGGGGTAAAAGGTGGGCGTCTTGGGGTTTAACAAAGCAAGCACCAGCACATGTAGCCAGCCGTTTGTTGCCCAATGGGCGTCGGTACTCATCGGAAAGAAAAGTCACCTGATGGGGTTGGGCGTCCGTAAAATCTCTGGACAAATCGGTAATCCAATGGGTCCGTGGTTGGGCACTGGACGAGTCTTTATCTTGTGTGCCCAGTTTTGTATGTGCTTGGGCCTTTGATTCACCACTTTTTGCCCCATAATCTGCAGCACAAGGGGCCAGATTTTCAGAAACAGATCCGGAACCAGGGGGCAGATTTTTATCCGTTTCTATGGCCGTTTGCCCAGGATTTTTACCATCTGGTTGCACTGGATTGTCCGGAACACATTCAGCATTTCCCCACAAAGCCAAATCATCCAGAGAAAATGGCTGTGAGCCATCAGACAAAACGGTGTGTTCTTCTAATAAAAAAGGGGGAGTCATGAGCACATCCAAGGGCAATCAAATAAAGAGGATCTGTTGCCCCCCGTATCTTATTTTTAGGTTGAAACCAAAAACAGGATTTAGGGGGCCTTAACAGGATAGATTTATGCCTCTTTTGCAAGCGGCTTGATTTCTTTAGCAGGTTTTACCTTGGCTTCTGCTGCGGCTTCTTTTTCAAACACTTTTTTATCATAAGACGCGTTCAGCTGAGCCAAAACCTCTGCGGTCACATCAACGGCTTGGTCTGGATCCACATAGAGTACTCCATCCGCATCAAAAACCACGCTCAGGTTGCGCTTTTTACCAACGGTTTTGAAAATCAAGCGCAATTGACGCAAAATTTCCATGGTGTGACCCTGTTGAAAATTTTGAATGTCGCGTTGCTCTTGTTTAAACTTCTTTTCCTCAGCAGTGGCTTCTTTTTGCAGAGCCAACTGTTTTTCCCTAATTTTCTCTGCATTAACGCCCGACTTTACCAATGCTTGAATTTTTTTAGCCTTAACATCCAAGGATTGGCCAAACGTAACGTACCGTTTTTCTAGGGCCTTGCTTTTTTTCATGACCCAAACTTGAAGATCTTGAAAATAGACGCTGGCTTGACTGAGGTCTTGCATTCTGGCGATACCAAATTGGAAACCGACGTGCTGTGCTGGACCAGGTGCGGTTGCGTCCATTTTTGTACTGGAATCCGCAGCATTGATGTAAAAAGATGAAATCAAAGCTAAAAATGTTGCGTAAAAGGATTTAAATCCAGGTCGTAAATTCATTGTCAATTGTTCCTTTGTGTAAAGTCGAGGGTTTTGGTGCATTAAAAATTTCGCCCAATGGCAATTTCAAATCCGCTAAGCTGGTCAAAAGATTCCTTAATCACTGCCCTTGAAAAGATGATACCAAGTTTACCCACCACAGGAATAGATGTAAAGAGACCAAACCCCACAGATGCGCGATTTGAGAACTTTAATCCGTTAATGGGATGACCTTCTTCTTGTTCAAAAATGGTGTTCCACAAAGAACCGTAATGGGCGTGAAAACAGCCATTGATGGCAAAATCATTGGATGTTCGTAAGATTGGAAAATCCAGTTTTGCAGACAAAACATACATTTGACGTCCACCCAAAGCATCCCCACTGATTTTACATCTGGGTCCCATACCAGAATCTGAAAACCCAGGAAAGGCAAATTCACCCAAATTAAACTGGTCTGAAAATCGAACATACCCCAGTTTGGTCATGATTTGATACTTTGCCCCTAAACGAATGCGGTAATCCCCGTCTTGGTCGATGTTGTAAAAAAAGGCATTGTCTATTCCGTTGATTAAAAAATGAACACCGCCCCCCAATCCTGTAAACCGGTTGGTTGTGGACACCAAATAGCCTGCTTTTAGAACCGATGCATCATAAAAATTCTTGGTATAACTCAACTGGTGTCCAGCGGTGGAAACCAGTCGTGTGTTGTGGTCTTTGATGTTGTTATATAAATAATAAGAGCGTTGGCTGCTGAGAAACCGTATGGTTTGAACATTGGGGCTATAGGTCCACTTTTGGACCAATCCACCGCTTAGGTTATAACTCGCATTCACGCTGCCGCCATAACTAGATTGTTCGTAACTGCCCTCTTTTTGAAATTGTTTTTTGGTATAGCCCCTAATGCTGTTTATGTTAATATCTCCACCAACCGTCATTTGCCGGCCCATAAAATAGGGGTTTTGCAAAGACAAAACAGCGCTTTTTTGTCGCTGGGATATCATACCGGACAGCCCCAAGGCTTGACCACGCCCCATAAAGTTTCTTTCACCCAAATTGACCCGGGCCAGGGGTCCATTTTGTGTGTCATAACCAGCGGACACTCCCATTTCTCCTGTGGATTTAACCTCTTTGACATTAACAAGCAAGTCCTTTCGATCGTTTCGGTCATTGGGTGAAGATGTGATTTCCAGTGTGTCAAAAAACCCCAAACGCATGACCCGATTTTCAGAAGCCTTCAAAGCCAGAGGTGTAATGGGGTCGCCATCTTTGATGGTTATTTCTCGGCGAATAACGGCATCATCTGTTTTCATATTACCCTGAATGGTGATTTCCCCCACATAGGCTGGTGGGATGGCGCGCACAATAAACTGAACATTGATGCACCTGCCGCAAGCTTTTGTTTCCGGAACGACTTCAAAAAATGGAAAGCCTTTTTTGTTCAACAGCGCAGTCATTTGTTTGGCTTTGCCCTCTACGATCATCTGATCGAACCATTGGCCTTTTTTCCATGAAAAATCTTGATTCACGCAACTGGTTGGCACCTCTTCTGGCTTTTCAGAGCTTACACTCGTGGTGCCAAAGGTGTATCGCTTTCCTTCTTGAATACAAAACGTAACAATAAAATCCGTTTGATTGGGGGCCAGTTCCCCATAGGCATCGGACACAACCGCATCCATATACCCTTGTCTGCGATAATAATCACGCAAGGCCGTTTGATCTTTTTGAATCTTTTCCGTGCTGTATATCGCATCC
>CAXNJQ010000064.1:0-3804 GCA_964202705.1 Holosporaceae bacterium | reverse complement strand
AGGTAACAGAAACCTTGTTGTCAGTGGAAACAATAACATTATAACCCTTAACTCAAAAAGCCAGAATGAATCAAACCGAAAAGTTAATAAGCGTGGCGGTGGATGTGGTGGCGGTGGATGTGGTGGCGGTGGATGTGGTGGTGGCGGTGGATGGGGTGGTGGCGGTGGATGGGGTGGTGGCGGATGCGGTGGTGGATGGAACAAAGGTTACTCATCACGCAATGTTTGGTCTTCAAACTCCCCCAGTATCTGGTAACTGTAATAAATGACCCAATGGTTACAGCAAACATCTGGACACAACCTCCCATGGTTGGCGGTACGGTTATGCACCGTACGACAGGGCTGGGGGGATCTAAGCAATCCCCAAGCACCCCATAGAGGACGGACAATGAGGCTGCAACACCAGGTTTAGGGGGACTCGCAATCAGCAATCAATCAAGCGCAATCAGTGCTTTTAGGTCGACAAAAACAGCGTACGCTTTTAGAACACCCATCTCTTGATGCAGCATGGGCTTTTCTGATGCTGTGCCCCTAAAAACCACCCCCACCACCACATCAATGGTGGTTCCACCAGAACAAGACGCGGGCGTAACACGCTGCCCCGCCAATGCTATGTGGTACGAATGTTATTCGACCATGATGGATCGACCAAAACATTAAGGAACAAATGCACGGTTTTATCCAAATGCTCACTCATTTCCATACGAGATTTTTCCCCGATTAGGCGAATGCGTTGCCCTTGATACCCCAAAATCCATTTTTTATACCGGGCATCGTCCACATAAATGGTTTGGCGCAAGGTTAATTCTCGCTTTTTCTCTTTCCATTCATCCGTGACCACATGGGCATGATAAGGGACCTCTTGGTGCACACACTGGAACAGTTTTTCTCGTGTCATTTCTGCCGCCCACATGCGCTGAGAAATTTGCGTCATGGCATCTTCGTCAAACAACCAAGGGGCCTCTGGTATGTGTTCCATCAGCGACGACATGACAAAGGCCAAACCACTGCCGGTTCTCCCAGACGTCATGGCAATCCATGGGGACCAGGCTTGGTATTGTTCGGCCATGGGCAACAATTTGTCCTTTGGAACTTGGTCCACCTTGTTCAACACGATCATCAGCTTTTTGTCTTTTAAACGATCCAGCAACGTCAGAGTCGTTTCGGGAATTTTCCGAGATGCATCAATGACCACCATGAATAAATCGGCTTCTCGCACCGTTCGTGTGGTCATTTTTGCCATAAAGGATTGCAATGGCCCCTGAGGTCGATCAATCAGCCCTGGGGTATCAACAAAAATAATCTGCGCATCATCCTGACAAATAATCCCGTAAATATCGTATCGCGTTGTGTGTGGTTTGGCTGAAACAATGGATACTTTTTCCCCCGCCAGTGCATTCACAAGGGTGGATTTTCCTGCATTGGCTTGACCTAAAACGGCCACCATTGCGCAACGTTGAACCATGATGATTAATGTAAATTCTATGTCTTGTTCATACCCCCGTTGGGCCAGAAAAGCAACCCCAAGACCGTAATCTTAACGTTCTTTTTACACCATAGCCATTTCTAGCGTAAACTGATGGTTCCAGTAAACCCGTTCTTCAGGCCAACCAATCCGTGCAGATGCCCATCAATCGCTCGTCTGTTTTAGGCTGGGCGTCATGGCAAACCTTGATCCAAAACATATACCAAAACCTGGAAAAAGGTCTGGAATCAGAGCGCACCCGTTGGGTGTTGTGGATTCCTGTGGCGCTGGGCATAGGGATTGCATGGTATTTTTCCCTGCACAGCGAACCCATTTTCCCTTTGTACCATCGCATCCTTTGGGTCATGGGGCTGGTGGCCTTGATGGCCGCTGGATTCTTAACCCGATTATGCATCATTGGATTTACATCATGGGGATTATTTTGGGCAGGATTGGGCTTTTTCTTGGCCCTGTTGCGCACGGAACATATCAATCCTCATCCCATCCGCGAAAGTACTGGCCCCATATGGATCAGCGGAATCATCGAGGGCATTGATCACCCCGCATCCACATCCACATTGTTTCAACGCATCATTTTACGCATGGATCACAGCAATGATACCCAATCATCTAGGAACCCACACACCCCTCAAGAATCCAACCTAGCCTTTAAAAAAGTACGTCCTGCGTTGCCCAAAAAAGCCATGATCACCATTCGAACGGCGTGCGTTCCCCTACTAGAGGGCGACCATGTTCGTTTAAAGGCCGTATTAACCCCATTGCCTGGCCCCTGTTTCCCTGGTGCCCACCATCCGGCACGACAATTCTTCTTTCAAGGCATTGGGGCATCGGGGTTTGCCCTTACAGGCGTGCGTATTTTATCCCGACACCCTGATGTGCTGGGCCAATGGCGTCACGGACTGACTCGAAAGCTTCACGCCTTTCTCCCTCCTCCTCTGGGGGCTGTGGCTTGCGGTCTGGTAACAGGGGACAAAATCGCCCTGCCCCAAAACGTACGTCAAGAATTTTCCGATTCAGGATTGGCCCACCTATTGGCCATTGCTGGATTACACATGTCCATTTTATCGGGTTTGTGTTTTATGGTGTTTCAACGCACCTTGGCCTGCATTCCCCGATTGGCCCTTTACGTGAATTTGGATCGCATTGCGGCCCTGTTATCGCTGGGGGTGGGGTGGGTTTATTTAATGATTTCGGGCCAAAGATACCCCGTGCAAAGGGCTTTTTTCATGATGGCGGCCACCATGCTGGGCATGATTGTGGGACGCAGACGCCATTCTATGCGCATTTTGATGCTGTGTGGGGCGACGTTTTTAATTCTGCAACCCGAATCCTTGCTGTCGCTGAGTTTTCAGTTGTCCTTTGCCGCAGTAGGTGGTCTGATTTCCGTGTACGAATGGCGAATGCAGAAACGATACAGCAGGCCTTGGAAACCGCGTCGCCAAAAAATCCCCAAACCTCTGTTAAAGGCAAAGCGTTTTTTCACAGATTCATTATGGTCCAGTGGGTCCATTACTCTGATGACATTGCCCATTATGGTGCATCATTTTTATCACATCTCCTTGCAAGGTATGATCAGCAACATGATTGCCATTCCCTTTACTGCCATGGTGATTATGCCCATGGGCATTGTGGCATTGGTGTTTTTAAACACGCCCTTTGCCAGCACCATGATGGCCATTTGGGGTTTATCCTTACGGGGATTGATGCATATTGCGGCCTATTCAGCCCGGTATGGTTCATGGATGATGGGGTGGATTCGCCCCTTTGACGGCGTATTTTTCGCCATGGAGATGTTGGGCATTTGTTGGCTGTTGTTATGGCAAAGCCCTATGCGCTGGTGGGGATTGTACGTGTGGATTGGCGCCATGGGTATGGGGCATATTTACCGCACTGAACCGGCGTTTTTAATGGATGTCAATCACAAACTTGTGGCTTTTGTGGATCGGGATCAAGGCACATTGTGGGTATCCTCTTTACGCAGAGGAAAATGGGCAACAGCCCGTTGGTCCCAGGCTTTTGGCGTACCCACTGTGGCGTTATGGCCCACCGCATCGGACGTCAAGACCAATCGACCTTGGTATACCTTACAGGAAACACCAGCAGCCAAAAATACCCAAGGTTCATTTTTTAGAAAAAAGGAACCTGCCCCCCCCTGGTCATTAACTTTGGGGGTGAACACGGAAAGGATATTTTCTGAAACCTTTACCAATCCCTACGCCGAGTGCATCATGTTGGATTTTAAGGGAAAAAGGATGGGCAAGACCGAACAGCGCCCCTGGAGCATTGGTGTACCCCCCCCCAAAGACTCGGCTGTTGCA
>CAXNJQ010000063.1:0-3970 GCA_964202705.1 Holosporaceae bacterium | reverse complement strand
CCATCCCGCAGCAGTCTGAATAACCATCTTGGTGTGCCCTTATCTCTGGCGCGATTACCCCAACAGGCCCATTTTGGCATTTTCGAAGTTGGTATGAATCACAGTGGGGAAATTGCCCAACTGGTGGCCAACATACATCCTCATGTCGTACTCATTACCCAAGTGTCCTATCAGCATGGCGAGTTTTTCGCTGACCTGGATGACATTGTTTTGGCTAAATCAGAGATTTTTTCGGCTCCTGCCCCACTGATGGGCATTATTCCCAGAGACAGCCCCCATTATGATGCCCTATTACGCCATGGGCAGCAGGCAGGGCACGTGACAGAATGGATCACTTTTGGGCAGCACCCTGAATCCCATATCCGCTTGCAAGCAATGGAACCTGGCCTGATGGGGCAACAACGCATCAACATCACCATAAAGGGAACCCCCTGGGCCTATGACTGGTCATTGCCTGGATATCACACGGTGTATAACAGTTTGGCCATTGTGGCCGGTGCCTTTGCCCTGGGGGCTGATATGGAAAAAGTTATGCAGGCGATGAAGGGCATCACAGCCTGTGATGGCAGGGGAAATGTACGCATCGTTGGGGGAATAGAGGTCATTGATGATGCCTATAACGCAGCACCTGCATCCATGCATGCAGCGCTGGAAACCTTTGCCAGATTGCCTAGGGCTAAGGGAAAACGCTATATTCTGTTGGGACAAATGCGAGAATTGGGCCATTACAGTTACGCCTGTCATCGCGATTTAATCCCATTCATTCAGGCATGTAAAGCCGACGGTGTTTGGCTGTGTGGCCCAGAATTTTTTCCCTTTTTAACAGAAATCCCCCATGTGTTGGGGTACGCTGATCGCGCGTGGGACATCATCCCTGATGTGGTCAAAACCCTGGAGTCTGGGGACTCTATTTTAATCAAGGGGGCAAACAGCATGAAACTGTCGGCCCTGATTCCTGCCCTGGAACAGTCTGTTGCACAAAGGTTTTCCAAAACGCAAGAACATGAGTAAACGGAAACAATTACATCAGAGTAAAAGACAGTAAACCCACCTCAGCTTTCAATGGTTGTTTTCACATATTAAACAAAAAAACATGAAAAGCTGAAATGATTGGAACATTATTTTATGCATTGGATTTTGGCTATGACCGCATATATGGGCAATATGCCTTGGATTATTTTATGGCTCAGCATTCCCTGGATTGGCAGCCTGATGACGCTGTTGGGTAATCCCAACGGATTGTATTCTCGGCGTGTGCTGGGGTGGTCTATTGGGTGCTTTTTGGCATTGTCCGTGGGATTATGGTGGGCCAATCCTCCTATATTCATGACCGAGATTTTGGGAAACACCCCACGGATAACTCTGTTTTCGGGCATGATTTGGGAAGGAACCACCACACAGGTAATCATGTTTGTGGGCATGATGTTTTCAGCCATTGTCTTTTTATTTACCTGGCCTGATGGAAAAACAGCCAAGGGATTGGCCATATTGGGCAGCGGATTGGCCCTGATGGTGGGGGCGCGTTTGGGTCTGCCCCAAATGATGCTTTCCCCTCTGTTAGAACAGGGGGAATATCCTGATTTTGTCCTTGGTTTTACCCGTTTATGCATGGCGATCACTGTAACGGTCCTATGGGTTAGAGCCATACCCTATTTAACCAAAAAGCATACCGATGCCTTTGATCAGGCGCCATTATTCGGAAAATTCATGTATTTTCTGCGCTGGTGTCTGTTGTTTTTACCATTCATCATGTTAGAAGAAGCGTACAGTCCAACGACAGGAACGGTCACAAAGGAGTTATCCGAGATCTTTTTGGCTTTACCTGTGCTTTATGCCGCGATTACCCTGACTATTATTGCAGCGCAATCCTGGCGTATTCCAGGATTTTGGAACAATGTTGGTATATTTTTTCTGAGTCCCATTATGTATTTTGTTAAGGCCCGTTATACCTATCGTCCTCCATTAACAGTTGACAAGACGGCCCTGTGCCCTACGGCTTCACCCGAACAGATTGCCTTTTGGAATCCATGGACCCTATTAAATCGCGGCATGATCATGGCCTTTTTTACAGAATTTCTAGGGTCAAACTTTTTCATACCTCCTTCAAAGGATGTGAAACCACTTTCTCTCGAAGACGTGATAATCATCCAATTTATATATGAAATCGGAATAGACCTGATCATGGCATTGCATATTTATGCGTTGTTTCAACCGCGTGCCGTACCTTATAGAGGATTGCTGTGGTGCTCTATGATTTTCTTAATTTGTATTATTGGCGCATGCAGCCCTCGTTCATCATTATTATTCTATGCCATGTTCGGCCTGGGCTGGCTAAGCATTATCTGGACCTTACAAACGGGGTATTGGTACAGGGCCATATTGGAACAGACAACGCCCATTCCCACACCACCTGTGTTATCACGGTTTTGGGTTTTATGTTTACTGGGAACGTCCTTGTCTGCGGGTCTTGTCCCCCTTATAACCTATCTACTGCGGTTTTTTCCATAAAGGATGGGAATAGGATGCCCTATCCAGCCACATCGTATGTCAAGGGTTTGGTGGCGGAACATTTGGCCACAGAATATTTACAGAACATAGGGTACGTATTATTGCACAAACGGTACAAAACCCGTTATGGCGAATTGGATATGGTGATGCATCGGGGCGATACATTGGTGTTTATCGAGGTTAAAAATCGTGAAAAACTCAGCGATGGTCTGTACGCCTTGACGTTACGACAACAAAAACGCCTGTGGCAAGCGGGGGAGCATTTTTTACAAAACCATACCCGTGATGATCCATGGTCCACCATTCGTTTTGACATGGTGGTGGTTTCTTTATCCAGATCACCAGGAAAAGTGCTTGCCCACATGGAAAATATCTTGGGTCAAGCTTAGGTCCCCCCAAAAGGGATTATTTTCGACGTGAGTACAGCAAGGGCACTTGATTCGGGCGCGGGACTTGGTGGACAAACGCTGCATGTTTGCCTAATTCTTGTTTGCATTTGATCAAGAGGGTGCGCTCTTCTTTGTCTCTGGAAAAATCTTGTAAGTGTTGATCGATTATTTTTTGTAAAACCTGAATAACATTTGGTGAAAAATCCATTGGAAAGCATACATTTCGAATGATTTAAGGTCAGAATACATGGTGTATTGTAAAAAAATCGTAAAATTATAGATCAATGTATGGGTTTATCCACGCCAATGCCCTGCCCTCTGTGATGGATCTGATTCAACCTTGCTAAGGCCAAGAAAATGCATTCTGCACCTTGAATCTGTTATTCTAAGAAGAGCATTTGTGTTTTTGTGTGATTCCATGGGGTTCAGTTTTTTCCGAGAATGTCAGCATCTGTTCAATGAACTGGGCGGTGATGCCTATGGCATCCCACGTCGTACGGCCTTTTTCCTGAATCCTTCCCAAAGAAAAGACGACATCCTGTACCATTTAACGGGTTTTACGGGATCAAGCGCCTATTTACTGATGAAACGTGATGGCTTTTTTTTATACGTTGACAGCCGCTATACCCTACAAGCCCAACAAGAATGCCCAGAGTGCACGGTCATAACCTGTGATCATCCTTTGCAAGAATTACACAACCAATGTCCGACAGGAACACGTCTGATTGTATCACCTTGGACACACAGTGTATTTGAAATATCCCAGTATGAAGAAATGGCAAAAAATCATGAATGGAACCTGGTTTATGATCAGAATCAAGCCTTGGATTCTGTGATCAAAACAGAAACAATCCCGTGCAATTCCCCCATTTATGCCATCCCCAACACCGTATCTTTTCAAGAAAAATGCCGATCTGTACTGACCAATCTGGAGCAAAAACATTGGCTGTTTTGTTCGGCAGCCGATGTGGCTTGGTTAACCAATTTACGCAGCAGCGATCATGATTATGTGCCCTTTTTTGATGGTTATTTATTGATCACGCGCCAAGAATCAGGCCATCAGGCGGCAGATT
>CAXNJQ010000062.1:0-4055 GCA_964202705.1 Holosporaceae bacterium | reverse complement strand
GCGACAGCGATACCACAGGTGGGGATTTTTTAGGCGTCGTTTTTGCTGCCATAAGACTTTGCCCACAGGCAAGGACGATCCAAAACATGGCACACCCCAGAATCCACAGATATCGGATGCGAAACATACTAAAAGAATGGATCAATGATAAAGGCATAGACACCCCACTTTGAAAAAGCAACAGAGTTCTTGTGATCGGTCGAATAGAAAAATATCAAAAAAATGAATTTTTCAGATTACCCTTAACAATAAATAAAAAACTGCCCAACAGCAATGGCTTTTACGCCTTCTTTTGATCGTAAATAATGCTATAGGGCATGGATTGCTCTAAAACCCCTCGAACTCCCTGCTCATGATTCAGAGAAAACACAATGATGGGTTTTTCATAAGATTTTGCCAAAACAAGGGCCGTCATATCCACCACACCAAGGCGCTGTATGATGGCCTGGTCACAGGAAATCCTTGGGTAAAACACCGCATCGGGATGGGTTTTGGGGTCATGACTGTACACCCCATCAACCGATGTACCCTTGATGACACAGCATGCATCCAATTCACAGGCACGCACCACAGCGGCCGTATCGGTCGTCATGGCCCCATGGCCTAACCCCCCTGTGCACACCAAAATCGTTCCTGCATTCAACAGCCTGTCGGCATTCATCACATGAAACGGTTCGCCGATGCCATCAACCATACGCGCCGTCATGATGGAAACACGGGCACCCAATGCCGTTAAACCCGCACTTAATGCCATGCCATTAAAATGGGTGGCCATCATGCCCATGGTGTCTGCCACACCTTGTCCACAATACTCTGCGCCTTGTTTTCCGCGAAAAAAGTTGCCACCCCCCACCACCACAATCCATTGATACTGAGGCAGATCCACCACCATGCGGCATACCCGATCCAGCGTATCCCAACACAATCCGTGGGTTTGGGTACCTTGCAAAAATTCACCTGACAGCTTTAAAACAATGCGTTGGCCTGGCTTGAACATAAAAAGAGATTTCCTTGACGCTGAACGTTGTCGAGTTTGCTTTGACCCAAAACAAAGACCCGATACAGTATACCCAAAACCGCTTTGTTGTCCCACCCCCCCTGTTTGGCCAAAGGTCTGGCATGACCCTGTTGATGGGAAACAGGCTGTTTTACAGGCCCATCTTTTTCCATGAAAAACCATGGTACAATGTCTCCAATGCTCTTGTGCTGCTTTTGGAATTATGGCTGGAATTTTAGCACGCAATTTAGCTCTCTGTTGGGGGAAAAACAAGGTTTTACGCGATGTTTCCTTGACGGTGGGGCCTGGGAAATCCTTGGTTTTAATGGGCCAGTCTGGGGTTGGAAAATCCGTTCTGGTTCGCGCGTTACTGGGTTTGCTGCCCAGAGAAAAGGGGACAGTGGAATTGGGAGAGTTCATCACAACACCCGAATCTGTGTTGCCGCCTGTGGCTTTTTTTCAACAAACCGGTGTGGTTTTTCAGTCTTACGCCCTATTTGACAGTTTACGCGTTTGGGAAAACGTGGCGTTTCGCATCAAAGGATCCGATCGTACGCGCAGAGAGCGCGCAGCACGCCTGTTGCACCAAGTCGAATTATCCGATGCCACATTGGACCTTTACCCCAACACCCTATCTGGCGGCATGAAACGTCGGGTCAGCATTGCACGATCCATTGCCTTATCCCCAAAATTTCTGTTTTTTGATGAACCCACCGAAGGGCTGGACCCCATTTTATCCCACACCATTTCCATCCTTATTCGAAAAGTCATTACCCAGTTGCAAGCCACTGCCATTACCATTTCTCATGACATTCACAGCGCCACGCACATCGGTGATCACATTGCCCTGTTACACGATGGCGTATTGGGATGGCACGGAAAATCCAATGAATTGCATCGCACAACCCACCCCATCATGCGCCGCTTTATCGAATGCAGCACAGGATTATGATGACCGATGGCGGACAAAACAGATTGTGAACAGACTGGGGCTTTACAGAAAAATTAACCCACGTTTTGCTATGCTTTTGGTCATACCATAAAAACCATCGGCCATGAAAGTTCTGATCTGTGGCGTTGGATCCATTGGATCCAGTTTGATCCATTATTTATCCTTGTATTATGAAATCGTCGCCATTGATCAGGATGCATCGGCGCTGGAACGCATTTCCTGTGCATACGATGTGCAAACCATCCGTGGCAGCGCCTCTGACCCACGCATTTTGGAACAAGCGGACCTGAACAAGCATTCTTATGTATTGGGGGTTACCCAATGGGATGAGGTTAATTTGGTCACCTGTCACCTCAGTCATCTTTTTGGTGCGGTCACCACCGTGGCACGATTGGAAAACAAGGCCTATTTTCAAGATGCTTTTTCTGGACCTTTGTCAAAATATTTTGAACTCAATTACTCTTTTTCATCCCATCAGATTTCAACATCGTGCATTTTGGCAAGCTTGGATTATCCCTATTGCTTTGATTCATTCCCCATTTTTAATGGAGCAGCCATGGTTTTGGGCATTCAAATGACGCCGTCTCATCCTTGGGTGGGGAAAACCGTGGCCGATATTGAACGTTCTTCTGGTGTACGATTGATCCGAATAATGTCGCATCAGACCCACTGGATTCCAAATTCGACAGATGTGTTGGGGGCCAATGATGCCGTCTATGGGGTTGTGGCTGTGATGCATATACCCCAATTAAATGCACTCCATGGTGTGTCTGGTCGGAAAAAAGCAATCCTGTGCTTGGGGTCTTCGCCCATTTTGTTTTCCTTTTTACCCTATGCCATGGACAGAGGTTTGCCCATAACCCTGTTATCGGATAATGAAGACGATTTATTGGCGGCATCTCGGCAATGTCCAGGCATCCAACTGATTCAAGGTCCCTATAACGATCCAAAATTATTGAAAACGGCATTAAAACATCAGGATACGGCCATCAGCATGGGGCCCAGCGACGAGCACAACATTCTTGCCGCCGTCATGGCCCACAGTTATGGGATAAAACACACCATGGCGTGCATTGAAAATCTGCATTACTTGTCGCCCCTTTGCGTTCGTGGCGTGAATCAAATGATTCATTCTGGACCACGCATTGTGATGGAAGTTCTGAAAAAGATCACCCAACAAGAGGATGCCTGGGTCTATCCCCTGCAAGGCATGGCCACAGGTATGGTGATCCAAGCGTATGTACGACCAGAATCAAAAATGGCTGGAACAGTGTGCCAAGATTGGCAAGAAGAACGTTGGCGTATTGTGGCTCTGTATCGAAATGACACTCTGATTTGGAATCCTGAGACCATTGATGCAGGCGATCACATTCTGGCCACGGCATTGCCCGAAGGGTACGACGTTTTTCAACATGCTCTGGTATGCCATCATTAAAAAACATGGCGGCCTGGACCTATCCTGACCCAGAATAATCTTTTTCAAATACCTTTAAAAAAAGCCTTAAAAGGGGTTGCATTCGGGATAAAAAGTACGTATATTAATAAAGCGGGATGGAGCAGTCTGGTAGCTCGTCAGGCTCATAACCTGAAGGTCGTAGGTTCAAATCCTGCTCCCGCAACCAATGAAAATCACAAATACGCCACAAAAATCATTTTTTTAAAGTGACCTTTTTACATGCTCGTTTGTATCCAACAGCGCTGCCAACATGTGGCATCAAAAGTCTAGCCTAAACCCCATTTTCGTGACGCAGAGATCTTGATACAGTGATCCAACATCTCGCGTGCTTTTAGATCTGGCTTGTACAATTTACATACTCGTTTGTATCCAACATCTCGCGAATCTTTTTGATGAATCATAGGGGCTTTTATGAGCAGTCTTGGATTTTATATGCTCGTTTGTATCCAACATCTCGCGAATCTTTTTGATGAATCATAGGGGCTTTTATGAGCAGTCTTGGATTTTACATGCTCGTTTGTATCCAACAGCGCTGCCAACATGTGGCATCAAAAGTCTAAGCTAAACCGCGTTTTCGTGATACAGAAATCTTGACACAGTGACCGTGATGCAGCGACGCAACATCTCGGTTGCTTTTAGAGCTGGTTTGT
>CAXNJQ010000061.1:0-4211 GCA_964202705.1 Holosporaceae bacterium | reverse complement strand
ACGGTTTCCAAGTTTTTCTAGGCCCTGTTACCGTTATTGGACTGTCTTTTGCCTGTGGTGATCACGGGATAGACTATATTGCATTGTACGTACGTCGATGGTATGATTTTTGCGTGGGGGCGCATAGCTCAGCGGAAGAGCGCTACGTTGACATCGTAGAGGTCATAGGTTCAATCCCTATTGCGCCTACCAAACCCCACTCTAGTTTAAAACCATCTTGTGATCCCAATCCTTCGGGCGTATGCTGAAAGCACTCTATACAATGGCTAAAAACGATGCAAGGATTACTGGGCGCATGCCTGATTATGGTGTTGGCATGGTCGTTGGGTCGATTTAACCATGTGAATATCAAAAAAATAAGCATTTTATTGACGGTTCATCTGGCCTTGACTTGGATTTTTTTAAAGGCACCAGGCCTATCCCCCCTGTTAAAACAGCTTGGCCATGGTCTAGAAGGATTACAGCAATCTGTGCGTGCAGGAACCAGTTTTGTCTTTGGCTATATTGGTGGGGCACCTGCCCCCTTTATGCCAATACAAGGAAAGGGCAGCCCCTTTATTTTGCTGTTCCAAGCCCTGCCCACCATTGTGGTGATGGGGTCTGTTTCCATGATTTTATTCCACACTGGTCTGTTGCCCCGTATGGTGCGTGGCATTTCAAAAGGGGTAGCAAAAACCAAATTGATTGGTGGTGGTTTGGCCACAGCATTGGCGGGTAAATTGTTTTTAGGGCAAAGCGATACGCCCCTGTTGGTGCGCCCTTATTTACAAAACTTTTCAAAGAATGAGCTGTTTACCCTGATCACCGCGGGCATGGCCACCAGCGTTTCGACCATTTTTGTGCTGTACAGTCAATTGTTATCTGGGGTTAACGCCATGAACCAAGACACCATTTTGGTTCATTTGATGGCATCGGCTGTGACCAATATTCTGGCATCCCTGATTATCGCGGAATACATCATGCCCGAAGGGAAAAATCTAACCAATGGTGAATGCGAAAATCCCTATGTGTTTCAAACCATCATGCAAGCCATCACCCGTGGTGCAACCGATGGCTGGAACATCATGATGATGATTGCGGCCACCATGTTGGCGTTGGTCGCCCTTGTGGATATTGCCAATCATGCCCTGGGCAGCATAACCCAGTTAATCCTGAATCAAAAAATGACCATTCAGTCCTTATTGGGGTATGTTTTTTCTCCTTTATCCTGGTGCATGGGTATTTCTTGGTCGGATGGTTTAACCGTTGGATCCATTTTGGGCGAAAAAACCCTGTTAAACGAATGGGTGGCCATTGCCAATATTTCCCAGGGCATGTATGGCCCCTTATCGCCACGCACGCTGGCCATTTTATTGCCCAGTTTGTGCGCCTTTTCCAATATCAGCAGCATCGGGATTCAAATCGCATGCTTGGGCGCGTTGGCCCCTTCACGTATGCAAGATATTGTACATATGTGTTCTTGGGCGCTGGTGGCCAGTGTATTGGCCGGCGCATTATCCAGTGCTGTGGTTTCCATCATCGTTTGATTGTTCAAATCATAAAATTCCCCCATGCAATCCGGTTTTCAAAATGCCCAAGTTTTTACGCATTTTACTTTATACATCAATTTTGATTTTATCTTTTTTCTATTTTTTTAAAAAAACAAAAATCCGGTCACCATTTGCATCCATTGATTATATTCTGGTCAAAAAACAAGACCGAATCTTGGAAATATACCATCAAGGAAAATGTTTGAAATCCTATGGCATTTACCTAGGCTTTTGCCCCACAGGTCCAAAAGAATATGAAGGGGATGGAAAAACGCCCGAAGGAATGTACACCATTTGTTCTAAAAATTACAAAAGCAAGTATCACCTGTCTTTAAAAATCGACTATCCCCACGAACATCACAGGGCATTGGCCAAGGAAAAAGGCCTTTCAGCCGGCAGCGATATCATGATTCATGGTCAGCCCAATTCATGGGGTTTTTATACCCCAAAGGATATAAAGCACGATTGGACCCATGGATGCATTGCGGTAAAAAATGATGAAATAGAAGAAATTTACGGCGCCACATCTGTGGGAACCCCCATTGAAATACGCCCCTGATCCGTGAATTGCTGTACTGCTGTTTGTTCGTCTATGGTCGTAAAATGAGGGTACGCCCAGCTGCATGGCCGATAATGTAAATGGGGTGCCCCCCATGATTGGGGCAGAGACATGGCCAAAAAACGCTGCTTCCAAGATCCCTGTGATAAGTATGGCGCACGCTGAATCCAATGGGGGGAAAGAGAAAAAACCCGATCATCCCAAAACTGTGTGCTGCCATTAACCCCTTCGGGCTGAATGCGGGCATGTTCCCTAAAAATCCATAATTGCTGGTGATGGCGCACAAAAATACATCCGCCAAAGGTGGCCACCACACAACCGGGACGCCCGAAAGGTTTAGAAAAACCATCGCACAACGCCCGCCACAATCGATGTTGCCCTTGTGAACCGGATACAGGACCAAAGGTAAAACTGTGCACCCATGATTGAATCCATATCGCCCCATCAGATGGTGGCAATGCCAGCAATGGCGTAAAATCCTCCACCAAAACATACCCCAACCCGTGGATAACTGGGGTTAAATGGCGTAATGTTTGCTCGTAAAGACGGCGTTTGTTGGCCCGCAGGTTAAGGGTTTTTACGGCGTAATCCCTTTCAGCCCTGGTCCAATGGTGTACGGCGTGTCTGGCCCTGCTGCGGTGAAAATGCAGATTATGGTTGGTGGGGTCATTCACCCACGGCACAGAACGCTCTGTCATGTGTTGCTCTAGAATCCTTTTTGAAAGGCCCAAAAGGGGGCGTAAAATCACGACCCCATAACGCATGCCTATGGCCGACATCCCCGACAATCCGTACTCTGGTCCATTCATGTCTTGACGCATCCACACGGTTTCCAGGCAATCGTCCTGATGGTGGGCCACAAAAAGGTGTTCTATGCCCCTGTGATGACAGGCCAATGCCAGAACACCATAACGCCCATAGCGTGCACGTTCCATCAATCCAGTGGTCAGGGGTGGGTGTTTCCAGGATAAAATCACAGGGTTCAACCCCCAATGACAGACCATCTGGGCCACTGTGCGGGCCTCTTGACTGGATTCAGGGCGCAATCCGTGATCCACAATCATGGGGATAATGGATACAGATCCTGCAGCCCACTCTTTCAAAATATGGGTTAATGCCATGCTGTCCACCCCACCAGACAATGCCACAGCCACGATCTTTGGCCGAGTGGGGAACCACCCATCCAACACATCAAAAACGTTTGCAAAATCATCCCCATCCTGTGTCATCGGGGCCCTACTCTACGGTAACGGATTTGGCTAAATTTCTGGGCTTATCAATGGAACATCCCCGCGCCAGCGCCGTATAATAGGCCAACAACTGTAAGGCCATGGTTTGGATGAATGGATTAAAAATCGGGTCAGGTGCATCGGGCAAGATTAAACACTGGGCAATACCAACAGCCGGCATTTTTTCTGCCCCTGCCTGGTCCGTTATGACATACAATCGTCCTTTACGCGCAATAATTTCATGGATATTACCCAAGGTTTTATCAAAAATTTCATCATGTGGTGCCAGAAAAATAATGGGTATGGTGGAATCTACCAGTGCCAATGATCCATGTTTTAATTCTCCTGCGGCCAAACCTTCGGCATGAATATAGGATAACTCCTTCATTTTTAACGCGCCTTCCAGTGCCACAGGATAACTGACACCACGTCCCAAATACAGCATGTTGGATGCATGGGCCAATGCTGTGGCCCAACGTTCCATGTCTGGGGCCAATTCCAATGCCTGCTGCATGCACTGGGGCAAGGACTGAGCACGATCTGGCGTAACGCCGGCCAAAGCAAACAACAACCACAACTGGGCTGTAAATGCCTTGGTTGATGCCACACCGATTTCCGGGCCAGCCTGCATATCCAATACATGATCAGAACATCGGGCCAGAGAACTGTAAGGCGCGTTCACCAAACTGATCAATTTTTGTCCTTGATTTTTGGCATAAGCAACGGCTTTTAATGTATCGGCCGTTTCGCCCGATTGGGACAGCGCCAACGTAACCCCTGGACTCATGATGGCGTGGCGATAGGAAAATTCCGAGGCCAGTTCCAACGTCACACCATAACGCTGTTCCAAAACATATTTTCCAATCCATGCCGCATAAAAGGACGTTCCACATC
>CAXNJQ010000060.1:0-4226 GCA_964202705.1 Holosporaceae bacterium | reverse complement strand
CTCCAGCACTCTGTAAATGGGGAAAATACCCCATTGCAACTGGTTTGGGCGCGCAGTGATGTCAAGGTTCGTTTTTGGGATAAAGAAAAAGAGATCATCGTGATGGCCCAATCTGCCCTGTGGAATGCCCTTCATGAAAAGGGGGAAATGCAGGGAAATGTTCATATTCGCCATAAAGATCAATACGTTCGTTGTTACAAGGCAAACCTGGACTTTTCATCCCACACCATAGGCATTGTGGGGGAAAACGCTGATACAGTGAGGCAAAACAAGGGGCACAGCGGGGGGAAAAATGGGGCTGAATACAAGGGGCAAAAAATGTGTAACCCAGCACCGGTGTATGCCCTGATCCCCACATCATTTTCTGGTAAAAAGGGGTAACCATGTCATTAATCAGTCATCAAATTTGCAAATCCTTTGGCCTGAAACAGGTGGTTCACGGTGTGGATTTTTACATTAAAAAGGGACAAGTTGTTGGGCTGTTTGGTGCCAATGGTGCTGGAAAGACCACATCATTTTTAATGATGGCTGGCATTTTAAAACCCGATTCAGGCCAAATTATTTTGGGCGATTATGATGTGACCCAATGGCCCATGTATCGCAGGGCACGCTTGGGTTTACGCTATTTGCCCCAAGAACCGTCTATTTTTAGGGACATGAGCGTTTTTCAAAATTTAATGGCGGTGGCAGAAGTCTTGGTGGATAGACCGGCACGAAAACGGGTTGTGGAACGCCTTCTGGAAGAATTCCGGTTGACCGCCATTGCCCACTCTGGGGCCAGTGTCTTGTCTGGGGGTGAACGCCGACGGGTGGAAATTGCCCGATCGTTGATTGGGAATCCTTCGTTTTTACTGTTGGATGAACCATTGGCTGGCATTGATCCCAGATCCATTGGGGAGTTGGCCCAATTGATTCGCCATTTGGCCCAACAAAACTTGGGCATTCTGGTGACCGATCACAATGTCAAGGATATGTTGCCCATTGTGGATATGGCCTATGTCATGCACGAGGGGAGGGTTTTATATTGCGGAACGCCCAACGATGTGGCCAGTAATACGGATGTGAGAGCCCTGTACTTGGGCCAACACTTTCAAATGCCGACCCAGCCATTGCCTGATGCATGATGGGTTGATCCCCCCCCTTGAATTGGGGGTGCGGTATGGGGCATAATAATGGGGAAAGGCGGAGTAGCTCAGTTGGTTAGAGCAGCGGAATCATAATCCGCGTGTCGGGGGTTCAAGTCCCTCCTCCGCTAGGTTTTTCGGATATCCCAAAAAAAACCGCTGGCAATGGCAATCCATTTCTATCCATTCATGAATAAAAAACCACGTTATGGTCAAAAAATTCAAAGTTTTTATGGGTTTGACCATTGCATCATTGGACCTTTTCCAAAATGATCTAACAAGGCAAAAACATCTCTTTTAATGCCAGAATCATTGTAAAACCTATTGATAATTACTGCATCTTGTGCACTGTTTTTATATGGGCATACCCTCAACAGTCCATCAAAATTGTGCCATTGTGCCCTATGAGATCACTTTCGTATCTGGTTTTTTAACGAAAAAAGTCCTAGAATATAGGCCAATAACTGATGTTAAGATTTTACCATGACCACATCCATGCCCAAGCCCTTTCACCTGGACAAAAATGGCCAAGAAATGGCAAAAGATCCTGCTTTGGGACGAATAAAGCAAATTATTGGTGCAGTGATTGATGTGCATTTTACCCAAGGTTTGCCCCCGATTTTAAATGCACTGGAAATCATTTTGCCCGATGGCGTTTTGGTTCTAGAGGTCGCCCAACATTTAGGCGAAGACACCGTACGCACCATTGCCATGTCATCGACGGATAATTTAACCCGTGGATTGTATGTGCGCGATACGGGCAGCCCCATTCGCGTTCCTGTTGGACCAGAAACCCTGGGACGCATTATTAATGTCGTGGGCGAACCCATCGATCAACGCGGTCCATTGCATACCAAGGAAAAGTGGTCCATTCATCGCAGCGCCCCAGCCTTTATCGAGCAATCGGCTGAAACACAAATTTTGGTCACAGGCATCAAGGTCATCGACCTGTTGGCCCCTTATGCCCGCGGTGGAAAAATCGGTCTTTTTGGGGGTGCTGGTGTGGGTAAAACCGTGTTAATTACAGAATTAATCAACAACGTGGCCAAGGCCCACGGTGGATTTTCCGTCTTTACAGGGGTGGGGGAACGCAGTCGCGAAGGCAATGATTTGTATATGGAAATGTTGCAATCCAAAGTCATCAATCCCGATGGGGAATCCAAGGCGGCCTTGGTGTTTGGTCAGATGAATGAACCTCCTGGTGCGCGCGCTCGAGTCGCCTTGTCAGGCTTGACGTTGGCCGAATATTTCCGCGATGTGCAAGGGCAAGACGTGTTGTTGTTTATTGATAATATTTTTCGTTTTACCCAAGCTGGCGCAGAGGTTTCTGCCCTATTAGGTCGTATGCCATCGGCCGCCGGTTACCAACCCACCCTGGCCACGGAAATGGGGGCATTACAAGAACGCATCACCAGTACCCACAAAGGATCCATCACCAGTGTTCAAGCCATTTACGTTCCAGCCGATGACTTGACCGATCCTGCACCCGCCACATCCTTTACCCACCTTGATGCCACAACGGTGCTCAGCCGAGCCATTGCCGAATTGGGCATTTACCCAGCCGTCGATCCATTGGATTCCACATCGCGTATTCTGGATCCGTTAATTGTGGGCGTACACCATTACACCATTGCCACATCCGTTCAAAACGTGCTGCAAAAATACAAATCTTTACAAGATATTATTGCGATTTTGGGGATTGACGAGCTGTCAGCAGAGGATAAAAACATTGTGGCCAGAGCCCGACGCATTCAGCGCTTTTTATCCCAACCCTTTCATGTGGCAGAAGTATTTACTGGCAAAGCTGGGGTTTTTGTATCCCTAGAAGAAACCTTGTTAGGTTTTGAGAAAATTCTCAGTGGCGAATGCGATGATTGGCCAGAATCCGCATTTTACATGGTGGGGTCTTTTGACCAAGTGCAAGAAAAAGCCACTGCTCTGCGCAACGGACAAGAGGTATAACCATGTTACAATGTCGCATATGGGGGGATGGTGCGCCTATTTTTACAGGGCCAGCCCATGGATTGCTGGTGCCTGCAGAGTCTGGAAAAATTGGAATTTTACCAGGGCATATTTCCCTAACAAGTACTGTTTTGCCTGGTATTGTTCATATTTTTTATGAACAAAAAGCCGTATCCATTGAAATTGCCAGTGGCATTTTGTTGATCGAGGGGGACCAGGTCACCCTGATTACATCTTACGCATCCATTCGAGAAATTGTTGACGAATGCATGGCCGATTGGATTCCGATTAAATCCCACTAGACAAATCCATCCTCCGCACTAGACCAATCCATCCTCTATTCCTACACGCCATCGGCCTCTATTTCACCGTGCCACTGGATACAGAAGAACGGGCTTGATTCAGAACATTTTGCATCAATCGGGACAGCGGATATTCGTGCATACGATGCAATGGAATCCAACGTCCCAAAGTATGCTCATAATCCTGTGACATGCTGGGCTGTGGGGGCAAATCTGCGGTATTTAGAAGCCCCACAGTCTGGGCTGTGTCAGAATGCGCCATTGCCTTGAAGGGATAGGGCCACAGAATACTGGCATCATTCAGGGGGTTCTTGTGTTCATCCGACAACAGAATACTGGCATCATCTGGACAATGGTTATACCCATTATCTATTGGCACCCCCCCCGCTCTCTCATTCACCCAAACCTTTAAATGCAGCGTAATATGGGTAAATAAATGCACCAACGTTCCATAAAAATCATATCCCGTTGGGTCAGGTGGGGGCTGTAATTCCCAAGATGACCCAGGAAAACGCCACAATCCACCCAGTAACCCCCCTTCTGGCGTTGCGTGCATAAAAACATGCTCTTTTTGATCATCAAAAACAACATAAACATGACCGAATTGCTTTTTCTTTTGACTTTTAACGATTTTTGTGGGCCATTTTGTGGGTGTTCCTGTGGAAAATGCATGGCACTGATCCACCAATGGACATTGCGTACAGGCCGGATTTTTGGTTTTACAGACGCTTGCCCCCAAATCCATCAAGGCTTGGGTATAATCTCCCCAACGGGTATCGGCCAACTGCTCGTCCGCCTTTTTCCAAACGTGTGAAACCCAATCCGGTCCATCCATGCC
>CAXNJQ010000059.1:0-4278 GCA_964202705.1 Holosporaceae bacterium | reverse complement strand
GGCTGAAAATCTTGTGGCTGGACGGTCTGACTAATCCTTTGTGGCTGAAAATCTTGTGGCTGTACGGTCTGACTAATTCCTTGTGGCTGAAAATCTTGTGGCTGCACGGTCTGAGATACGTTTGTGTGGGTGGCTGGGATATTATCTTCCGTTGTTTTCGTGTGTTTTATTGCTTCCTTTATAGAAGAAAACATTCCATTATCAATAAAACCATCCCTATTCTTTATGTATTCAAGTAAATCGGAATATTCATTATCTGTGAGTTTTAAGTCACGTACACGTTTTGCCCCTAACTCTACTGCTTTTTGCTGGGATATAGATTTTTTTGTATCTGGATCGAAGTAAAAAGCCCCCTTTTTCCAAGGCCAATTATTTTTTAGCTTTTCGGCATGATCCTCAACATTTGCACTGACCACCGTCATACAGGTAAAAAAGCCAAATAAGATTCTGGCCCATATTTTTGTTTTCATATTTTTAACCTTATATATAAAATGTTTAACATGAATATATTACACGAGTCATATCAAATTGTAACACGACCATCAATCAAATTAAAGATATGGCGCACGGCCATATCCATTTCATACCATGCGCCAGGATGTGTGTACGCCCGTGTCTTCCAGAATGATGCCTTTTTCCAACAATTGGGCGCGTATAATATCGGCCCCCGCATAATCTTTGGCTGCTCTGGCCTGTTGACGTTGCACAATAAGGGCTTCGATATCCTCTTTGGACAAAGGCAAATCTTTGGGTTGAAACCAGGCCGAAATATCCGCACTGATCAGCCCAAAACACAGAGCACTGTTGTACAAACGTTGGGCCAAATCTTGGTCTCCAGGATTTTTATGCAACAATCGTGCCATTTGCTGTAACCGATTCAGAGCAAAGGGTGTATTTAAATCATCACACAATGCAGACCAATATCGTGCATCCAGGGCTTCTTTGCTGACCCCTGCTCCATATTCATCCGCATAATTCACACCTGTTGCGTTGCTCGAACGATCCAGTGCCCGATAAATGCCGTCAACAGAAGTGCGTGCTTGATCTAAAACCTGCGGGGTCCAATCCAGAGCATGACGGTAATGACTGGTTAGCAAGGCCCAACGCAAAACTTGGGCGGGTTGAACCTTTAGGGCATCATGCAGGGTGATAAAATTACCCAAAGATTTCGACATTTTTTGGCCATTCACCACCAACATGCCTGTATGCATCCAAAATTGGGCACAATCCAGTTCGTCAGAGCACGCACACGTCTGAGCCCGTTCGTTTTCATGATGGGGAAACATTAAATCCCGTCCACCACCGTGAATATCCATCATGGTGCCCAAATAATGGGTGCTCATGGCAGAACATTCGATGTGCCAACCGGGTCGCCCCCTGCCCCAGGGACTGGCCCAACCGGGTTCATCATCATCGGACGGCTTCCACAAAACAAAATCCAACGGATCGTTTTTGTAATCGGCTGACTCCACTCTGGCACCAGTTTTCATTTGATCCAAGGACATTTTGGACAATTGCCCATAATGGTGGGATTCTGATACATCAAATAATACGTGATCGTGGCTGACATAGGCCATTTTTTTACCAATCATTTCCCCAATCATATCAACCATGGATAAAATCCAATCCGTGGCTTTGGGTTCATGGGTTGGCGGTAACAATCCCAAATCCCCAATATCTTGGTGAAACCAAGGGATGGTTTTTTCCGTCCATTGTCCAATGGTGACCCCGTGATGTTTGGCTGCCGCATTAATTTTATCATCGATATCCGTAATATTGCGCACATAGGTCACGGACGGATAAATCAGACCCAAAAGGCGATACAGCACGTCAAAGGCCAACATACAACGGGCATTGCCCAAGTGAATGCGATCGTAAACAGTGGGGCCACACACATACATGCCCACATGATCGGACACAAGGGGTAAAAATTCTGTTTTATGCCCAGAAAGGCTGTTGTATAAAAAGAGCATCGAACAAAACCGGTAAGAGCAAAACCATATACCTGTCATGGTAACAAAAAATCATTCCCATGGGAAATCATCGTGGCTGGTGCAATGGTTTTATGGTATATTAATGATGCCCCCCATCATCAGAGAATAGACCTGTGTCTGTACCCTATAGCCAAGAAGTAGAGCAAGCCCTGCTGGGTATTTTATTGCGAAACAATCAGGCTACAGAGCAATTACCCGAGTTGTTTGCGGCTCATTTTTTCTATGAACCCCTGCACCAACGCATTTATACGGCCATTGTCACTTTGATTCAACGGGGCAATGTGGCCAATCCTCTGACGCTGGCCCAATACTTTAAAAAAGCCGAATCCACCGGCCAAGAAGCTGCCTATTTAACGGAATTGGCAGGATTGTTGTTGCCATCGCGCAATACCCGCGATTATGCCCAGCATATTTTTGACATGTATTTGCGTCGACAATTGATTGAATTGGGCCAAGTGCTGGTGGAAGATGTGCAAAAAATCACCCTCGATGGACCAACCCCCACAGAACACATCGAGGCCATAGAGCACAAGCTGTTTTCCTTGACCCAATGGGGGACAGATCGTGGACCGATTCCTTTTGGTCATGCCCTGGATCAAGCCATTTCCATGGCGGAAACGGCCTATAAAAGAGACAGCCGCATTGTGGGGGTATCCACGGGGTTTACGGATATGGACAAGTTGTTGGGCGGATTGCACCCTTCGGATCTGATTATTATTGCCGGACGACCATCCATGGGTAAAACGGCATTGGCCACCAATATGGCCTTCAGTGCCGCTGCAGCCCAATTAAAATCGCCAGACGGTGATGGGGCAGCGGTGGCCTTTTTTTCACTGGAAATGTCAGCCAATCAATTGGCCATGCGATTGTTGGGTCAAGAAACGGGCATTTCGTCCGATCGCATTCGTCGTGGCGCCATCGAGCAAAGTCATTTTCCGGCCTTTGTAGAAGTATCGCGAAAATTACATGGATTGCCCTTGTTTATTGATGATACACCAGCCCTGACCATTGCAGGATTGTTGACCCGATGTCGGCGATTAAAGCGTAAAGAAAAGATCGGTCTGATATTGATCGATTATTTGCAGTTGTTATCATCCGGGCGATCGGGTGGGGACAATCGGGTACAAGAATTATCAGAAATTACCCGTGGGTTAAAGGCCTTGGCCAAGGAATTACAAGTCCCTGTGATTGCTCTGTCCCAGTTATCGCGCGCCGTGGAACAACGCGATGACAAACGCCCTCAATTATCAGATTTACGCGAATCAGGCACCATCGAACAAGACGCCGATGTGGTCATGTTTGTCTACAGAGAAGAATATTACGAATCGCGTAAAAAACCCACCGAAGGGTCAGAAAAAATGGCCGCCTGGCAAAAAACCATGTCCGATATTTATAATGTGGCAGAAATCATCATCGCCAAACAGCGTCACGGCCCCATAGCCACGGTGCCATTGCACTTTGACGCCCCACGCACCAAGTTTTCTAATCTGGCCAAGGATTCCAATTATGCCTCACGCATTCCCCAAGAATAAGTCTGGAACAACCTCCTTTCCCAGGCACGTTCGTTTTATTATGGCCGTATATGGTGGGGCTTGGTGGTTAATCACCCCCGTTTTAATGTTGGTTTTCAGGATTTTAGGCAAAAAAGACCCGGCATGGTTGGAATTTACAGGGCATCACACCATGGCCCGTCCTGCTGGAACCGTCATCTGGATTCATGGGGCCAGTTTGGGCGAATTGCGCTCTGCATTACCCGTGATGCGGCATTTAAAGGCATACAACCCTGATGTTCATTTGCTGATCACAGGGTGCAACAGCCCCGCGCTACGCACCATCAGCCCCCATGTCCCAAAAGGATCCTTTGTTCTGTTATGGCCATTGGATGCGCCGCTGTTTGTAAGACGATTTCTAGACCACTGGAAACCCCATGCGGTGTGTTTTTTGGAATGCGAACTGTGGCCATGCTTGCTGGAAAATCTGAACAAACGGAACATTCCATTTTTTAACATCAACTTTTTTACCGATGCCAAATCGCTGGCCCATTACAGGATGTTGGGATCATTTTTCCCCAGCTTGCTGGCGCGATCGTCTGGCATTTGGATGTCGTGTGCGGCTAAGGTATACCAATCTGGGGTGCAGAATGGACTGATAAGATCCCCATTAATGCCCTCGTTAAAGTATGGGTTCACACCCTTTTCAAAACCACAAGGCTCTGTTTTACCCGATGTATCTCAAAGACTCTTTTGGCTGGTTTCCTGTACCACAACGGCCGAAGAATCCCTGA
>CAXNJQ010000058.1:0-4467 GCA_964202705.1 Holosporaceae bacterium | reverse complement strand
ATATCCTCTAGATTTTCAATATTTTCCCCACGAAAACCGTATTTCACACCATCGTAACGCTGCAAGTTGGATGCCGCCTCTGCACAGGCCAAAATGTAATAACATGGCAAGGCATAACTGCTGTACGGCAAGGACACGTGCACAATTTCACAGCCATTTTTTTCAAACAACTCTTGACCTTTTTTCCATAAATCCATGATCTCTGGATCGATTTGTGCATTGTCATACCATTCCTTTGGAATGCCAATTTTCTTACCCATCAAGGATTTTCCAATATTTTGTGTAAAATCAGGAACAGGCAGATTTAAAGAGGTTGCATCTTTTGCATCATATCCCGCCATGACGTTCAGCAACAGCGCAGAGTCCTTGACCGATCGTGCAAACGGTCCAGGGGTATCCAAAGACGAGGCATAGGCCACAACCCCCCAACGGGAGCAGCGTCCATAACTGGGTTTTACCCCAACAACACCACAAAATGCAGCAGGTTGACGCACAGATCCGCCCGTATCGGTTCCCAGCGCCAACAAGGCAGATCCATTGGCAATGGCTGCGGCCGAACCGCCTGAAGACCCCCCAGCCGTACAAGAGGGATTCCATGGATTGTGGGTGGGGCCAGTGTGAATAGGTGTGGTGGTTGATCCCATGCAAAATTCATCTAAATTGGTTTTTCCCAATAAAACAGCCCCAGCATCCCATAGGTTTTGGGTAACCTGAGATTCGTAGGGCGGGATAAAGTTATGCAGTATTTTGGATGCCGCGGTGGTTCGAATATTTTTGGTGCAATAGGCGTCTTTTACCGCAATGGGAACCCCCTCTAATAACCTGGCCGTGCCATTGGCCAAGCGTTCATCGCTGCGTCTTGCATCGTGCAGCGCCCGTTCTTTTGTAACGGTAATATAGGCATTATGGGCACTGGTGCGTTCAATTTGATCCAGGTAACTTTGGGTCAATTCTGTTGCAGAAAAGGCTTTGCTCTGTAAACCAATCAGAACATCACCCAAGGATAATTTCAATAAGGGGCTCATGACTTCAAAACCTTTGGAACGGTGAAAAATGAATCTTTTGGGCACGGGGCATTGCTTAGTACCAATGCGACTTGGTCACCCTCTGTTACGCAATCCTCGCGCAGTGCCATGGCTGGTTGATGGGATTGCGGCATGCCGCGCACACAAACGCCTTCTAATTGTCCAACCCAAGACAAGACCTTGGCCAAATCTTGGCTCAAGGATAGGGATTCCTCTGGGGTTAAATACAATCGAGCCAAGCGTTGCATGGTGGCAATGTGATTGATCGCAAGTGTTGTAGACATAGAATACCCCATTTTTACAAAGAGACTTACTGAAAAGTATAAGATTATCCCTCTGTTTTGAAAAGCCCCGCGGGATCAGATCAGAGCCATTTTGTTGCGCATGCATATCGGTTACACTGGATTCAGAAAAAGTTGAACCCACAGCCCCGATGATTCCGGGAAAAAATGCCCCCCTTTCCGGGCGAATAGAACATAATATTGCCCTGTCCAAAATGACGTGGTTGCGTGTGGGAGGAGAAGCTGCCTGCATATTTCACCCCAAAGATGGGCAGGATTTATCCAAATTTTTACAACAATTTCCCCAAGAAAAACCCTATATTTTGGGTGCAGGATCCAACATTTTGGTTCGCGATGGCGGTGTGGCTGGCTGTGTCATTAAAATGGGCAAAGGGTTTCGCACCGTTCATGCCACCGATACCCATATTGATATAGGGGCAGGCCTGTTGGATCGTTATGTGGCGGACCAGTGCCAGAAATTGGGTTTATCTGGTCTGGAATTTATGACCACCATCCCTGGAACCATTGGTGGCGGTTTGGCCATGAATGCCAGTTGTTATGGGGCAAGTTTTGCCGATCGCTTGGTGCACGCAAACGTCATGGATCCTTTTGGAAAAACCCACATCCTTTTGCCCCAAGAACTGAATTACGGATATCGGTCTTGCGGGTTGCCTGCAGGGTGGATTTTTCTGGGTGCGCGATTTTTGTGTACCCCAAGTGAACCCCATGGCATTGCGCTGACCATGGCGGAAATGCATCTGCAAAGAGAACAAACCCAGCCAACCATGGTGAAAACCGGCGGCAGCACCTTTGCCAATCCAGAACAAGGACCTGCCTGGAAATATATTGACCGAGCAGGATTTCGTGGAAAAAAACTGGGACAAGCCATGTTTTCAGAAAAACATTGTAACTTTTTAATCAACCTTGGTGATGCCCGCGCACAAGATCTGGAAATGTTGGCGGAACAAGCCAAACAGGCGGTTTTTGATCAAAGTGGCGTAACATTACGATGGGAAATCGTGCGGTGGGGGGAACACAGCCCAGCGGTGTAAAAATTGTGGAGACTGATTTCCCCTATGTCATTCCTACACTCTACTATGTTCTTCCCGCTTTTCTATTTGTTCTTCCCTCTTTTCCCTATGTTATTCCTGATTTCCCCTATGTCATTCCCGCCTACGCGGGAATCTAATGGGTCCCTGTTCTCTACGGGGATGACCGGTTTCACAGGGACGATATGCAGGGTGTTACGGGGATGACCATAGGGTTCGGATAATAACTTGCCGGTGCGGATGCTGCTCTTATTTCATCTTGGCTTCTTTAAACATCACATGACGACGCAGCTTTTTATCATATTTACGCAACATCAGATTTGTTTTTCCCTTTGTCCGCGCCACATAAAATGTGCCAGAACCTTCTGTACTGATCAAACGAATCAACGTTTTTTTTGTGCCTTTTGCCATGATTAAATTACATTTTTATACCAGATTTGTGACCCATCATACCTGAAAACAATCCCAGACACCACCCCCATCTGTACGAAAACGGGGAAAACGAGG
This sequence comes from Holosporaceae bacterium, assembly GCA_964202705.1. Lineage (GTDB taxonomy): Bacteria > Pseudomonadota > Alphaproteobacteria > Holosporales > Holosporaceae. The sequence goes on along the minus strand of CAXNJQ010000058.1, from coordinate 1,605 downwards.
GGGCTTGGGCCTAGGTTTAAAGGGTTTTGGGCCTAGCACCAGGATCGTGTTAAACTGAACCTATTGTGCGATTTTTTCTCCATGATGACCTGCCCCTATTATGCCTTGCGCAATCACACCCCTTATTCCTTGCTAGAAGGGGCCATACCCACAAAAACATTGATTGAACGGGCATTCGAATACGACATGATGGCGCTGGGCATTGCGGATACCGGCCATTTATTTGGCGCCTTGGAATTTTCGCTGGCGTGTCAAAAAAAGGGCATTCACCCCATCATAGGGACACAAATATCCTGGATTCATCCATCCAGCACCACGCCCTATCCTCTGGTGGTTTTTGCACAAAATCACCAGGGGTATCAAAATTTATGCCGTCTGGTCAGTGCATCCACGGTGAACCAACCTTCGGCATTACGTGGGTCTGTCACATGGGATCAATTAAAACGGTATGGTGAACATATCTTAGTACTGACAGGCGGTATAGAAGGCGCCATCACCCAGCACATAGAGCGCGATCGTTTGGATACAGCCAAAACCATTTTACACCATCTGGCCCAACAGTTTGATCAACGCCTGTATGTGGAATTACAGCGTGAAGAGGCGTTGCCCGAAGAGGGGTGCATTGATCCAGAGCTGTCAGACAAACGTTTGGAGAGCGAAGAGGTCTTGATGCAATGGGCCTTTGATTTGGGTTTACCCTTGATTGCCACCAATCAGGTCATGTTTTTAAATCCAGAAGATCACGAGGCCCATGACGCACTGCGCTGTGTGGCCTTGGGGCGATACGTTTACGAAGAAGACCGGCCTCGGGTCAGTCCCTATCGATTTTTCCGCAGTCCAGCCGATATGGTGAAACTCTTTTCCGATGTGCCAGAAGCCATAACAAATACCCACCATCTGGTGCAACGCTGCTCCTTTTTGTTGCGTGCCCAACCCCCCACCTTGCCCTCCTTTCCCTGTGGCCAACCCGAACCCAAAGAATTGCGTGATCAAGCCCAATCTGGTCTGAATCAACGGTTAAGCGAGGTATACCCACTGCATCCCGAATGCAACCATGATGCCTTGGGTGATGTATACCAAAAACGCCTGGATTATGAATGCGACATGATTGTACGCATGGGTTTTCCTGGATACTTTTTAATCGTTTCAGATTTCATTCGATGGGCAAAAAACAGCGGCATTCCTGTGGGCCCAGGCCGTGGTTCAGGAGCGAGTTCTTTGGTGGCCTGGTCTTTATCCATCACGGACGTTGATCCCATTCGATTTGAATTGTTTTTCGAGCGTTTTTTGAATCCAGATCGTGTCAGCATGCCAGACTTTGACGTGGATTTTTGTCAAGAACGCCGAGACGAAGTCATCGCCTATGTCCGCGATAAATATGGTGCCGCCCACGTGGCCCATATCATTACATTTGGGACGTTACAGTCTCGTGCTGTGTTACGCGATGTGGGACGTGTATTGCAAATATCCTATGGTCAAGTGGACAAGATTTGTAAATTAATTCCCCATAATCCCGCCGCCCCCGTCAGTTTAAAAGAGGCCCTGAAGCTGGAACCCCAACTGGAGGCCATGGCAGCAGAAGATGATCAGGTTAAAAAGTTGCTG
>CAXNJQ010000057.1:0-4751 GCA_964202705.1 Holosporaceae bacterium | reverse complement strand
AACCTATTCGATTCCAGGCCTTTATCTTGACTGATCAGCCTGACTTTTCCATCCGCATGCATCATGCCTGTGGATTGGGTGTACGACAATGATTTTGCACAGTTTAAAACCCAAGGGCGTTTGGTTTTGGTGTCTTGTGGATTGTTTTGGACTACAATACCAGGCCCCAGTGCATCCATGCGCTCTGCTTTGAAATCATACCGTACCCATGGGGCGTATAGGGATAAAGAAGGATGATGAATGCGGACATTTCCTGTGGCCGTTACACAGCGCACTGGCCCAGATAAGATGGGTTGGAGCAAAGGAATTCTGGATTTTTCAAGATTTTTTATGTCTTTTTTGTGACCTAATGGTGAGGGGTCCGGTTGCTTTGGTTCAAATTCCAAATCCATACGATCGGCCTGGATTACAAGGGCTTCTTTTTTAAGGATCACCCGACCTGTGGCAATCCACAGGTTTCCTGGTTCAGGGCAGATCACGCCATTTTGTGCCTCTAGGGTCAGCTGATCTGGCCCATTAGATGGGGGTTGCCCAAGGGTGCGGTATGCCATATTCATAATCCCAAATACCCACCATAACCCCATCACAGACCATCGGACCTTTGGAATCCTGTGGCTCCAGAATGCACGCCGAATCCAATGAATAGATGAAAAACGTGGTGGCATCATCGAATTTTCAGGCACGACAGGGCAAAAACCCCTAATAAAATGGAAATGATCCAAAATCGAAAGACAATGGTGGACTCTGACCAGCCCTTTTTTTCAAAATGATGGTGGATGGGTGCCATTAAAAACACGCGCTTTCCCGTTCGTTTAAATACCAAAACTTGGATAATGACGGACAATGTTTCAATCACAAAAATGCCGCCCACAATGGCGAGTAAAAACTCTTGTTTGATCATCAGGGCCAGAATGCCTAAAAACCCGCCCAAAGCCAATGACCCCATGTCGCCCATCATAATCATGGCTGGTGGACAATTGTACCACAAAAAACCCAATCCTCCGCCGATTAAACTGGCACACAATACGCATAACTCTCCAGATGATGGTACAAAGGGTGTGTGTAAATAATGGGCAAATTCGTGGTGACCAGCCAGATAGGCCATGATGGCGAATACACAGCACGCCATCATCACTGGGCCAATGGCAAGACCGTCCAGACCATCGGTTAAATTGACGGCATTGGATGTGCCGATGATGATTCCTATGCCCCACAGGGCGAATAAAACAGGACCAATGGTTAAAACGGCCTTTTTAAAAAATGGAAAATACAGGGTGTATTCGCAGCCAGTCAGAATCATGAACATGGCCATGGCACTGGATGCAACACACAGTTGGCCAAGTAATTTTCGGCGTTCAGATAACCCTTTTGGATTGGCTCTGGTTACTTTTAATAGATCATCCCAGGCCCCCAATGCACCACATCCCATAAACACCCATGTGGCAATCCAAACATAGGCATTGTTCCAATCCACCCACAAAGCCAGGGTACTGGCATAGGCCAACACGATCAAGGATCCGCCCATGGTGGGGGTTCCTTTTTTGGTTACAAGATGGGAGGGCGGGCCATCTTCGCGCAATGGCTGTACGCCTTTGGCTTTGATCCACTGGATAAAATAGGGCGCGATGAACCACACCAAGAAAAAGGATGTAAATAGGGCCCCCACACAGCGCAACGTGATGTATCGAAATAGATTAAAAAAGGTGTAATTGGCGAACAGGGCGCTTAGATAATACAGCATGGAAAAAAGCAGAAAAATACCATAAAAATTGTACGCTGTTCTGAAATCCCTATGCAAGGACACGATGGTCCCCTCTTGGCCCAAAGATCAGGCGGTGGGGCTTGGTTTTAGGGCAAAGTTGTCGCAGGTGCTGCTCTGTTTTAACAAAAATCTTAAAATAATGATTTATTCAAATAAGCTCTCTATATTATAATTGTGTAAAATTTTTTAGGACTTGAAAAATGAATTTTTGTAAAATTAACCGGGCTTATTTTTTCCTGCTGTTATTAATTTCTGCTGCACCCGTTATAAACGGCGCCGAAATTATTGAAGAAAGCCAAAGTACATTGGAAGTAGGGGAGAGTGAAGAAGCAGAGAGGGGATACGCATTTACCGAACATGAATACGACGAAGACGAATCTATTGAAGATCAATATATCGAAGATTTTCATAGCAAAAAATTGGTTGATCGATTTATTAAAAATGATTCTGATTATTGCAAGACAGATTTTGAAGAAAACCACCCAGAATATGCGTTATTATTACGAGAAATGCTTTTATTTTTAGATGGTGGTTTTATAGAACTGACAGGATTTAATTATTTCAAATATAGGCTTAAAAATTTAATAGGGAAGTTTATTCACAACGAATACAGTACTGGCGACATTGATCGCGATATTCATAAAAATATGGAACATTTTTTAACAATGTTGCAATTTGATTTAAGTATTTATGTAGATACTAAAAGCGGAATAGTGGACGATTCTGAATCAAAATTAATTAAGCTTTTTAAGAGCTTTCATTCTTTTTGCGAAAAATTCGACACAATAAAAGAAAACGGGCAATGGCCTTCTGAATGGTTTCAGGGCGTGGCTGATGATTTTTCAACACAACAAAAAAAGTTCAATGATTTTTGCGATAAACAATTGATACAACAGTTTTATAAAAAAGTAGAAGAGGATAAGGTTCAGACCAAAGAATGTATTGAACAAATTAAAACACTGTATCAAAAAAATCATCATGCTCAGACCGAAAACAAAACGATTGAAACAAACGAATCATCCATAGGTAAAACAATCAATGAGAGATTTATTAAGGCAATAAAATTTTACAATCGGTATCCTTGGAAAAGAACCCTGGCTATTGCAGGTTTAAGAGATTTTTTTTCATATTCAAACGATTTCTTAAAATTGGTTGTTCTGTATGATAAGGTTCAGGATCACGACAAAGAGTTATGCAACAAAGCTTGCGTTCTACTCAAGGGTCTTTATCATGTGGTGCTAAATAATCCATTCTTTGAGTATTCCTCTCTTTCCGAGAATCAAAAGAAAATGATGAAACCCGATGCAGAGACAACCCAGCTGTTTAACAAAATCCCTAATCCGAGTAGTGGTTCTGTATCCAGCCAAGAGGATAGAGAACCCCATGGGGATCAAAGCCTGAATTCTGTCTTGGGTAAACGATCAAGGGAAGAAGGAAAGGTTGAGGAAGAAGGCGAAGGGAAAACTGAAGAAAAAAGACAAAAAGTCACAGATAAGCATTAGAATCCCCTATGCAAGGAAACGATGGTCCCCTCTTGGCCCAAAGATCAGGCGGGGGTCTGAAATACAGCAGGCCCGTGCCCCCCGATGGGGGGTTCGTTTATCCGTTTTGTGGAATCAACGTGTCTTCTTGGGCCAATTGTTGGGCACGATCATCGGCCAATAGGGCTTGGATGACTTCTTCCAGCCCCGAGCCACCCTCGACGATATGGGCCAATTTGTACAGCGTTAATTTAATGCGGTGATCGGTCAGACGCCCTTGGGGAAAATTATAGGTTCGAATGCGCTCTGATCGCTCACCTCTGCCCACTTGGCTTTGTCGAGAGTCCGCCCGTTCTTGGTCTTGTTCGCTGCGTATTTTGTCATACAGACGAGAACGCAAGATTTTCAACGCTTTGGCCTTGTTTTTATGTTGGGATTTTTCATCCTGCTGTTGCACCACCAATCCTGTGGGAATGTGGGTAATGCGTACCGCACTGTCCGTCGTATTCACCGATTGTCCACCTGGACCACTGGATCGAAACACATCAATGCGCAGATCTTTTTCCGCAATCTGAATGTCGATTTCTTCGACTTCTGGCAACACAGCCACCGTGGCAGTGGAGGTGTGTAATCGACCGCTGGCCTCTGTTTCTGGAACGCGCTGAACCCGGTGAACGCCCGCTTCGAATTTCAAATGGGCAAAAACATCGCGACCGGAAATGGAAAGAGCCACCTCGCGAATACCCCCTTGGTCGCTCTCGCTTGTGGATAAAATCTCGCACGTCCATCCCTTGTGTTATGCATAGCGCCGATACATGCGCAACAATGTTCCCACAAACAGAGCCGCCTCTTCGCCCCCCGTGCCTGCACGAATTTCCAGCATGGCATTGCGGTCATCGTCTTGATCTTTGGGCAGCAACAGACACCGTATGGTCCATTCTTGGTCGCTGATGCGTTGGGTCAGTGGTGGGATTTCTTCTTGGGCTATGGCCTTAAAATCTGGATCATTCAACAAATTTCGCAGATTGGACAGTTCTGCATCCAATACCTGTAATGTTTCTATTTCCTGCACAAAGGGCATTAATTGGGTGTGTTCCCTTAATATATCCGCAAAATCAGGTCGACTGGGGGCATCGGGCAATGCGGCTTGGGTCTCTAAATCGTAATACCGTTGTAAAATCATAGGCAATTTTTTGCGAAACACAGTCAGACCTTCAAAAACTATGCTTTTATGATACGTTCAAGGCCATGGATCTGGCAACAGTGTCAGTATAAAAAATTGAAAAAACACAAGAGTTTTGCATTTATTTGATTTATTTTAATTGTTCGTTATAAACTGATAATAAATAGTTTTGGTTTTTTCAATTGAATTGTTACAAGATTTTATCCAGTCGATTAAAACGATATACATCGGCTAAAAACCGGGAATTTGATTGGGATGCCCATGCCCGAGATGACCAAAAGGTTCCCAAGGGGCCGTGGCGTATTTGGTTGATTTTGGCAGGCAG
>CAXNJQ010000056.1:0-4828 GCA_964202705.1 Holosporaceae bacterium | reverse complement strand
ATCAGAACCATCCATAGAGATATAATCGGATGGAAAACACTGTAAAAAATGCCGAAAAATTCAATGCCCAAGACGGAAACAGCCTCTCGCCAGCGCGGGGAAAGTTTTTGGTTTTAGAAGGCGGAGAAGGTGTGGGTAAAAGCACCCAGTTGCAATGTTTGGCAGCCTATTTGCATGGTCAAAATATTCCATACCTGTTGACCCGTGAACCAGGAGGCACACCGTTGGCAGAGCAATTGCGCTCTGTGATTGTGGGTGAAGACGTGGATGAAGTCGAAGAAATGTTGATGATTCTGGCGGCCAGGCGTCATCACATTCGCATGGTGATTCAACCCGCCTTGGATTCCGGAATGTGGGTGTTGTGCGATCGTTTTATTGACTCCAGTTTGGTCTATCAGGGCATCGTGGGTGGATTGGATTTGGATATGATTCAAATGTGGCACCGTATGGCGGGGTGTCTTTTGGTTCCAGATCATACCTTTGTATTGCAGCTGGATTGTGCGCTGGCCAGGGCTAGGCGCCTGGACAATCGATTGACCTATAATAAATTTGATCAAAGGGGCGTGGATTTTCATCAAAAAATTCATAAGGGTTATGAAGAAATTGCCAAGCAAAAACCAGAACAGTGCACTCTGGTTCCAGCAGATGGCACGCCAGAAGAGGTGACTGCCGCTTTGCTGGATCGTGCCCGCACCCTATTTGATTTGGCTTGAGCCAGAGCCTGTGGGTGTGAATGAAAGGGCTCTAAATCCTTCTAATCCATGGTTCTAATCATCTGGACAAGGTCTTTGGTTAGATCCATGGTTCCATGTGGAAAAAAAGAACCCTCTTGTTACGGGGGTTCAGACTGATGACACGCCTTTTGGTGTTGACCATCGTGTCAGTCGTTCAATAGAGGGAGCTGTTTTACAAACCATTTCCGCTTCTTTCACGGGTATGGCAGGTGTGCATGCCCCGAAAATATGTAATCAACCCCCGGAATCAACCCCCCATTGTATCATCGGTCATCCTGGGGAACGCGTACGTACGAAGGATGGGAAGAAACAGGAAAAGCGGAAAATAGTTTTATCGCAACATGGGCGAATAGGGATCTGAAGGAAAAAACATTCAGCGGAGAAAGAGACGGGCCAAAGGGGGTGGAAGTGTTGGATGGAGAACAATGGTGGGGGGGCTCATGGCACGGTATAGAGACTGGAAAGTAAGGATGGCGTGCATGGGAAGCATGATTTTTTCGCGATCGTCCTATGGGCCAACACGGTTCGTCATTATTTTCAATCAACCATTCGGAGTTGTTCTGCAATTCTGTGGAAAAGGATGACCACAGTGCATTTTTAGATCCACAGCGTGGATGAATACGAGACATGAGAGTGTACGTTCCGCTCTGACAGTATTCCCTTCATAACAAACCAAGTGGACCTAAAAGTCAACCATTTTTTTCATGTTAAAATCCAGATCTGAAAATAATCAGCGATATATCCAAATAAACCATTACCCCAAAGGTTCAACAATGGGTCAAGGTATGGTGACTGTGGCGATGCTTGTTTATAAATAAATGGTGGAAAAAGACCTTGACGACAAGGGGTTTAACATTCCATTCTAGATTCAGAATACCATGTGGCAACATTTAAAAAGCATAATGAACACACGATGCACCCTTTTTAAAACCAATTTGGGATGGAAACATCCTATCAACAGCGCCATTTTTTCGGCCTGTTTGGCCACAGCAGGCTTGGTGTTGTCATCCTGTCAGCGCGTTGATGTGTACCATGGGCATTTTATCAAAGATTGCGATATACAAACCCTTTGTGTGGGCAAAACAACCAAAGCACAAGCCATTCAAATATTGGGTACACCTACGACCATTTTATCCTATGATCCCCATACGTTGTATTACCTGAGTCATAAAGTGTATACCAAGCCCGTATTGGCCACCAAGCCTGTGTCGTGCAACTGTTTTGCCTTGACCTTTTCCAAATCAGGGGTTTTGTCCAATATTTTTAGATCGACAACGGTCAATCCTGTGGTTTTTTCCACAGAAAGTACGCCTTTGCCATCGGGACATCAAGAAGGATTTTGGCAACAAGTGGTGCGCTCTTTGGAACAATCGCCGCCAACAACGACCATTGCTCCTGTGGGGGCATAAAATGTTCGGGTAATGCAGGGAAATCTGCAGCCAAGGATTCCATTAAACGGACAGTTGTAACCACAAGACCAGAAAACCCAAAAGTACACGGTATAGGGTAAAGGGCAGGGTGGATTCTTTTTTAGACAGGTACAGCATAACCCTGATCATGGGCCAGCTGCATAAAAAGGTTAAAAGAGATGTTTCAGCAAAGGTTAAAAACCCCATATTGACAATCTCTGGCCAGGATTGGGCAATGCTGGCGCCGATGATGGGAATGCCCATAACAAAGCTGTATCGACAGGTGCTGTGCAAAGAACATCCCAAGAATCGCCCTGCCGTCAGCGTAATGCCCAATCGACTGACACCAGAACAGCCTGCAGCCAAGGCTTGGGTAAACCCTATGATGGCAGAGTATGGTTTGGAAAATTGCCAAGGTTCCAAATGAATGCGTTGGTGTTGCCACCGATTGGCACACTCTAATAACAAGGCAAAGACAACAGAAATCAGGCTCATGGCCGTTAATGATGGGTTCCATGTGGGAAAAAAATACTTTTTACAGCCATACAACAGAATCATCCCCGCGGTTAACCCTAAACCGGCCGCCACCATGGTCATGAAAAAAGCCCGATCACTCTGGCCATTAGGATGATGGGACAAGGTGGCTGGTTGGGGTCTTTTTTGAAAAATGATGGATAGACCTCCACGAAACAGTGCCGCAATATCCTGTCTGAAAATCAGACATAGGGCCAAAAATGAACCGCTGTGCAGGCTGGCCGCCATGGCTTTTGAAGGAACAATGGCCTGGTTCACCCAGTACGATAACAAAACAAAATGAAAGGAAGAGCTGACAGGAAAAGCTTCGCTGATTCCCTGAACCAGGGCGCACAGTATGGGATAGGTCAACATGGTCTATTTAAGATGGACGTACAAAATTATGGTACCAGTTTTGTTTTTTGAACAAAAGACGACGCACGCGCCATCAATCACAGATTTTATCGAGAAACCTTGGCAATGGTGACGGCGTGAATGGAAAAGACGCCCGCCTGTTGTAAGGCAGCCGCGCATGCGTTCAGGGTGGCCCCTGTGGTAAATACATCATCCACAACCAAGATGCGTTTGTTGGCCAGTTCTGGTTTGGCTGAAAAAGCCCCCATGACGTTATCTTGGCGCTGTTGAGGAGAAAAACGACCTTGGGATGGGGCGCCTAGGGGGCGTTCTAGGCTGCTGAAATTAACTGGAATGCCACAGAGTTTTCCGATTTCCCTGGCCAACAGGGCGCATTGGTTAAATCCACGTTGTCGCAGACGATCTTGGTGCAACGGAACAGGAATAATGCAATCCACCACGTGTTCCAATACAAGTGGCAAAACCCAATGGGCCAATAGCTTGGCCAGATGGCGCTGGCGGCCATGTTTTAATGCAAAAATAATGCGCCTGGAAACGGGTCCATATTCCCACAAAGATCTGTGCTTGTGAAACAGGGGGGTATCCGTTCGACATCCGTGGCATAGGCTGCTGTGACTGGAAACGCCAGGATTGCCACACAACGGACAATAGGGTGCCGTAATAAAGCGTAATTTCATCCAACATGGGCAACAAAATCCAGGTGTGTGCATGCAGTTCTGGCATCCTGGGCACAGGTGCGGCAAAACAAAGTCCAGCAATGCGCCCATAAAAACTGACGTTTGATTGTGAGGTTCAGGGTATCATATCCGCACCAAAGGATACAGGTTGGGGTAAAACAAATGGTATGATGGCGGCGTATACTGCGGAAAAAGGTGTGGTGATGGAGCCAAAACGGGTTAAAATTCGTGTAACGCCAGGGGCGCGCACAGAGCGCATCGTTATTCATCCAGATTCCACTGCAGACCAAGAAATGCTGTGTGTTTATGTCGTGGCACGCCCACAAAATGACAAAGCCAACCAGGCCGTTATTGGGGCATTGGCAGAATACTGGGGTATTCCGAAATCCCATATACGCATCAAACATGGCTTGACCAGCCGAGACAAAATGATCCTGGTTCATCACGTATAGGGGGGGTGGCAACAGGTGTTCCAGCGCGCCAAAACCCGACTGTAACACCAGTCTGTAACACAAATGGGGGCGTCTTGGGCATCACATTCATCCTTATATTTTCCAGAAAGGATGCATCTGTTGCCCATACAGCGTCGTAGGTCGTCATGTTTACCCCCCTGTTGATCCATCAAGATCATCAGAGGGCATAACCCCATCAGCCCATCCTTTACGGAGCAGCCTGTGCAGATCCAGAAAACGGTTTTGATTGGGTGCGCAATGCCAAGGCGTGAATTTGGCTGTGTCGCATGTGATCCAGCGCGGCATAAACCATTTGATGGCACGTTATTCGAGATTTTTCGGCAAAAACCCCGCTGACAATGGTGACGGACAGGTGCTGATCGTCGCCCCTTGTATCGGTAACCACAATGTCTGACTGGGGAAAGGCTGCACCTAATTTTTGACGAATCCAATGGACGTTAGACAGGGTTTCCTCTGATAATGGCTCCCCGTCGTGATCAGCGGATTGGGTGTCCAAAAGGGGCTCTAAAATGGTGCCTGAAAAACAAGTCATTCCTATTCTCCTGTGAAGATGCCGATGATGGATTTCTGATGGTTTTAAGGACGAGTGATGGGAAACAAGAGCACATTTTTTGGCCAATTGTGTTCATTCTGGGGCGAATGGGATT
>CAXNJQ010000055.1:0-4854 GCA_964202705.1 Holosporaceae bacterium | reverse complement strand
TACAGTTGCATGCTGTCGGCATTAATAATGCATGGGGCTGTGCCAGAACCATCTGGTAAGGCCGATTCGGTTTCTGCCTGATGGATGGCCCAATCGGATTTTCCAGATGCCGTTGGCCCTGCCACCAGCATGACGGTTGTTTTGGGAATGTTTTCTAGAGAGAAAGATGGTGCCACAGTTTTTGCTCCAGTTCGGGCAGGTTTTCTTTGCTAATGGCCGAAACGATCATAATGTCTGGACCAAATATCTCTCGTGCCAGGTCTTGTTGCTCTGGCGTCATCAGGTCTTTTTTGGTAATGACAATGCACTCTTTTTTGTCTAAAAAGGCCGGGCTATACTGGTCTAGTTCGTTACGAACCATGGGATAAACCTGATCCAAATCCTCGCCCGTGCCATCGATCACATGCAACAGCATGCGACAGCGTTCCCCGTGACCTAAAAATCGATGGCCCAATCCTTTGCCTTCGTGGGCGCCCTCTATTAAACCGGGTAAATCGGCCAAAACCCATTCGTCATAGGTCGGACTGATCATGGTCCCCAATTGGGGGGTCAATGTGGTAAAAGGATAGGGGCCTATTTTGGGGCAAGCGCTGGTAATGCTGCCCAACAGGGTGGATTTTCCAGCATTGGGCAATCCAATAAACCCCACATCGGCCAATAATTTCAGCCGCAATTCTAGCGTCAAGGCCACGCCCAATTCTCCTGGTGTAAATTCTCTGGGGGCACGATTGGTCGAAGAGGCAAAACTGGCATTTCCTCGACCACCCAAGCCCCCTTTGGCCACCATGACGCTTTGGTCCACGTGTATCAAATCCACCACCAATTCTCCATCCAGCCACACCTCTGTTCCCAGAGGCACATCCAAGTATAAATCGTCACCGCCTAGGCCCGCTCTGTTGCGTCCTGATCCACCTATCCCAGATTTGCCCTTGTAATGGGGGCGAAATCGAAAATCGATCAGTGTGGAAAGATCTCGACTGGTGCGCAAAAATACGCTGCCACCCACACCACCATGACCGCCATCTGGTCCGCCAAAGGGGATATTCTTTTCCCTTCGAAAACTGATGCATCCATTTCCACCCTTGCCACTTTCTACAAATATTTTTGCATGATCGCAAAATTGCATAACCAATCAACTATGTCTTTTTTAACAGTATAGGGATGAAAATCAGTCAAGGATAGTCAAGGGTCCGTTCTTCCCAATCACAGCCCAAGCCCTGACTTTTCAAGGACGCGTGGGGTGGGCCCTTGGGGGTGTGGAAAAGGCCCCCCTTCAATCCATAGGGATGCAGAGGAGGGCAGAGGGTTTAGGGTTTCAGAACAGCTGGCGCCTTTAACACAGGTTCTGATCCCTCAGTTGGCATCAATTCTTTCTGCCTTTGGGCATCTTTTTCAATGCTTACCAGGACGTTCTCTAGGGCACACACCAACTGCGGATCCGTCTTTTTTGCATAATCTTGGGGTTTAATGTCCACCTCGATATCGGGAAATACACCCTGGTTTTCCACACTCCAGCCCGCATCTTGGAACCAAAAGGAAAATTCTGGCTGGCTGGTGCGTGTCCCATCAATCAAGGGGTATTTAGGCCAAATGCCCACCACTCCACCCCAAGTACGCTTGCCAATGACGGTTCCCATGCCTAGGGCTTTGAATGCGTGGGTAAAAATATCGCCATCCGACCCCGTATATTCATTAACCAGAGCCACCATGGGTCCCCGTGGTGCATCGCTGGGATAGGGGATATACCCGTGATATCTGGACTGATCCACACCCAATCGTTTGCGACGCAACACATCAATCATAAAATAAGACACATTTCCACCGCCGTTGTATCGCGCATCAACAATCAAACCATCGCGATCAAATTCTTGGGTGTATCCCCTTAAAAATTCACTGTACCCATCGCTTTGCATATCGGGTAAATGAATATAGCCCACCTTGCCCTGACTGTGTTGATGAACCCATGCACGGTTGTTTTCCACCCACTGACGGTACCGCCATTGGGGCTCTTTTGTTGCACGTTCTGGAAAAACCATGACCGTTCGTTTTTCTGAGCCATCACCACGACTGACCACGACAGGAACACAATTTCCGGCTTGATGCATCAAAACATTCTGGGGACGAACCTCTTCTGATAACGCTTGTCCACCGATGGCCCAAACCAGATCGCCAACGGCAATGTCCAATCCTGGGCGCTGTAAGGGCAACGGTGTCCAAGCATCCCCTTGGAACATCTCATCAATGCCATAGGCTTGGTGGGTTTGGTTATAGGAAAATTCGGCACCCAATGATCCCAAAGAGGCCATCGTATTGATTTTTTCAGCAGGCATAACATAGGCATGCGATGTGCCCAATTCCCCATGCATATCATGAATAACGCTGTACAGTTCGGACAAACAGGCCACACGATCAATGCAGGGACGATATCGGTCATAAACGCCTTTCCAGTCTATATTCCCCATGGACGGCATCCAAAACAGCTCTTTTTGTAAATGCCAGGCTTCTTGGAACATGTGGATCCATTCTTTTTGGGGACTGATGCTTAGGGCCACACGCCGCCAGTCTAACCAACCGCCTTTGTGAAAAGACGTATCGGATTCATCGCTGGGTTTGCTGCCTGCACGAACGGTTCTCAGCTTTTTATGGCTGGTATAACTCATCCACTGGTGATCGCTTGAAAAGGTGTATCCGTCCATATCGTGCAGCCAGTTTTCTTCCTTTAATTGCTTTAGGTCATAGGCATACAAATCATTCTTTCCGTCTTGATCTTCAATGGTGTATAGCACCTGATCCTTTAAGGCAAAAAGACTCGTGTAATCACGCGGTTCCAGAGGAAAGGCCAATATTCTGGCCTCTGGACGGTCAAAATCAATGACCACAGGTTTTACAGCTTTTTCTGCCTCTTTTTCCGTACTTTCTTCGGTCTTTTTTGCATCATCGCCGCCAATAGCAGGGGCAAGAACAATGGCTTTTTCCCCATGGGGTTTGTCCTCATCAGACGGATCAGGCTGGCTGTGCAGCAGGGGAAAAACAAAGGGGGATTCTTGATTCTTTTGCAAGATAAAGACGAAGGGTTGGACACCGGAACTGCAGGCCATGGCCATATCTAGGGCGTCCCTTTTTGGATCAAAATGTCTGGTCGACAGGAAAAACAAATATTTTCCATCCGGGTCAAAAACAGGGTGGGTGTTGGAAAAACCATCGTCCGTAATTTGGTGGTTAACATCTTCTGTGGTGTCATAAATCCAAATGCTGTTCCCCCTAAGACGCGATTGCAGACTGTAGGCGATCCAGCGACCACAGGGAGACCATTGGTACCCTTGGATGGCGCCATGGATGCTGCGATTGATGACTTTTGTTTGGACATGATCAAGGGTTATGGTGTCACCCCATTGGATCAATACCAATTCATGACGATGATTGACACAGGCCAAAGTGGGCAGAGCAGGGTGGGCTTTGACGCTGTTGATCCGGCCCCACAAACCATCTTTGCCTTGGTCCAGGCTGGGTTTATAGGTTACAGGGGTTAGGCTGTTCTTGGCGTAAAATTCAAAGACATCCTCTAAACCCTGATCGTGTAATGTGGCCAAAGTCCCATCCTTGAACCAGGTGGCCCAGCGGTATCGAACACCATCCATCATTCCTTTTTGCTCTGCTGGCCCCTTGGCCGGTGTCAGGTCAAAAAGACGGCCACGGGTTATCAGCGCCAAGCGTTTTCCATCGGCAGATAGGGCGTAGGATGTCAGATGCTTTTTCGGACTTTTGACTTGACGGGCCTTGTTTTGGGCACCCAAGTTCAGTTTCAACGGCACGGCCAGGTTTTCCCCAGTTGTTGTGTCGTAGGTCCAAATATTTCCTCCGCAGCTATAGGTTAACCTGTGGCTATGGCATGAGAGCTGGCGGGGATAAAAATCCTGGTGATGGGTATGGTGTTGTACGTCTTCCCCCGCGATGGTGCAAGAGTAAATCTGACCTGTGCCGTCCTTGTCGGAAAGGAAATAGATGCGATCATTGATCCACAGAGGAGACAACAGGTTATGGGTGACATCTGCCAATAAACGTTCAAAATGACCTGATCCGTCGGCATCAATCCACAAATTTCCAGCCGTCCCCCCTTTATAGCGTTTCCAAGAAACATACCCATATCCCTGCCTTTGGATGACTTGACCCTGACCATTCTGTGCAAAGGATGAAAATTCACATGGACCGATGGGTTGGTGGTGCAGTTGACCGGTTTTAATATCCAAACAGGCCAGCGTATAGCCGCGCAACGTATTATCATTGGCGCTGGTTAACACCCACAGATTCTTGCCATCTTTCCATCCCAGCAATTCTACGCTGCTGCCATAAAACGTCAGGCGCTCTGGCGTGCCGCCCTCGATGGAAATGTGATACAGATCTTTGTCAGAAACAAAGGCCAACATCTGGCCATCGGGTGAAAAATGGGGGCTAGTGACGCCCAGCATGGGCTCTGGCAACAGCATGCGCAAGGAATCGCCTCGGTCGCTAGAAATCCACAATGTATCCCTAGACACAAAGGCCAAGGCCCCCTGATGCAGGGTGGGATATTGAAAATACATGATTTTTCGTATTTTTTACTGACCATAGTGACAGGAATTTTCTGCCGTTACAATGACATTTACCTGTATTGGCAATGGCATAAAATGGGTATATTATAATGAAGATAACAGACTGCCATGCATTCTATAATCTATTTTTAGTAAAATTTTATCCGATAAAACAATGAAAAGTCCCATGGATATTGATGGAAAAATACGAGAATTAAAAAAGAATGTGGCCAATCAATGCCAGGGCCATAGGGTTCAGCATGGGGATGGTCACACTGATGGAACT
>CAXNJQ010000054.1:0-4860 GCA_964202705.1 Holosporaceae bacterium | reverse complement strand
GCAGTGCTTGCGATGTACGCACGGCCCTGTCGAAACATGGGGGATCCTTGGCCGATGTGGGGTTTTTATTCGACCATTACGGCATTATCGATTACTCTGACCAAGACCCTGTGACATTCATGGACTATGCTCTGGATCATGGCGCATTGGATATACAGGAACGCTGTCTTGGTCAGACGCCCATTCAACGCATCATCTGTGAACGCGATCAATTTTTGAATTTACGCGAAGCTTTGGAAGAAAAATTCAACCAACCGCTGAAAGCATCCCTGTGCTGGCAAGCAAAAATGCCCCTGCAGCTGGGTCAAGAGCATCAAGTATCGATCATGAAATTGATTCATGCGCTGGAAGATTTGGATGACGTTCAGGCCGTTTGGACCAATGCCGACGACGATTTGGCTCCATTGCATACCGCAGAGGAGGCAGAGGAATAGAGCGCCTATATTCATAAAAAACAATCTTTTATCGTGTACCCTGCCCAGGACAACATGGTTCTTTCTAGGCCACTGTTGCCCGTTTCTAATAGGAGAATGACCCCATGAGCACCATCATTCCAGCGGCATTACCAGAAAAATTGGCTGATTTTTATCGTTTGTTTGCCAAAAAATATGCCTGGTATTTTATTGGGCTGGTGCTTATTGCGTTGCTTTCCGCACTGTTTCGCCTAGAAGTGGATTATGAATTGCAACACATCATCGATTCGGTGCATAAGAATTCTAATGCGCCTATGATCGCCCTGTTGATCTATTTCGTTTTTCACAAAACCATGCACCATGTGGTGCATTTTTTACAAAAACTGCTGGGTGTGTTTTACAAACCAAAGATTTTACAAAATGTTACGGAAACGGTTTATGCCCAAGTGATGCGCCATTCTTTAAATTGGTTTGACAGCCACCGTTCTGGGGAAATTTCAGCAAAAATTCAAGATTTTCAGGACAGTTTGCTCGGCTTGATCAACGGTTTGTTTTATGCCTTATCCCGTGTATTTATCGTGGTTTTTTCCTTGATTTTTCTTTACACTGTCAGCACCCAGGCCACCATTGTTTTATTGGTTTTCACCAGCATTTATGTCCCCATTGTTGGTCTTTTTGTGAAACGACAAATGGATGCGGAAAAGGAATGCGCCACGGTGCGACAAGAGGCATTTGGAACCATTAATGATTCCATTTCCAACGTTTTCAGCATCAAAACCATGGGGAAATTATCGTGGGAATTTGCTTTGAAATTAACCCCCATATTGAAAAAATGGAGTCATTGTGAAGGCAAAAGTCGAAAATATCATGCCTATTATGTGGATGTCACGGACACCATCTTGGTGGTGGCCATGGGGATTGTACAAATTGCGCTGGTGGCCGACTTGTATCGAAAAGGATTGCTCACGCCTGGAGAATTTACCTTTGTGGTTGTGATCACCCTGCAATTACACAGAGAATTGAGTGAACTGATCGACAATATCGTCTTTTTGTGCAATCCCAAATTGGCGGCATTAAAAGCAGCCTATTCCTTTATCCAACTGGATGTTTTGGAAACAGAAACAGGCTTAAAATCCTTGCCTAACATTACAGGAAAAATAGAATACCGCAATGTATCTTTTGGTTATGATTCTGAAAAAATGGTTTTAAAAAACCTGAACATCACCATTATGCCAGGGGAAAAAGTGGGCATTGTTGGGTCATCTGGCGCAGGGAAATCCACCTTTATCAAGGCATTATTGAAATATTTTCCTCTATCTGAAGGCCATATTTTAATGGATGACATTTCCATTTCCGACATATCCCAAGAATCTGTTTGCCAAAATATTGCTCTGATCCCCCAAGATATTCCCTTTTTTCATCGCAGCATCTTGGACAATATTCGTATGGTTAACCCGCAGGCCAGCACAGCCCAGATCCAGCACGTCTGTCAAAAAGCCCACATCCATGACGACATTATGGCCATGTCAGAGCAATACCATACGATTTTAGGGGAACGAGGCGTGAAATTGTCTGGTGGACAACGTCAACGCTTGGCCATAGCTCGCGCCCTGTTAAAAAATGCACCCATTATCATTATGGACGAAGCCACATCGGCCCTAGACAGCCCCACAGAACAATTGATTCAAGATTCTTTGGATCGCATGATTTTGGAAACCAAGGCCACAACCGTGATGATTGCCCACCGCTTGTCCACATTATCCAAAATGGACCGCATCATCGTCTTTCAAAGTGGAAAAATTGTTCAAGATGGTCATCATGACATCTTGATCTTAGAGGCCAATGGTCTGTATAAAAAGTTATGGGACAGCCAAAATGCAACAGGACACACCACATGATTTCGTTAAATACTCTTGGACAAAAACTGGGGCTTTCCCAATCCTATGACCCAGAAAGTCCTCTTTTGAACGCGCTGACCCATGATGGGCGTTTGGCCACCAAAACCCATGTGTTTATTCCCCTACCCCGCTGTCAGGGCTCTATTCCCAATTTTGTGAACCAGGCCATAAGCAATGGGTGTCAGGCCATCGTTATCGATCAGGCTATGGCCCAATCCTTACGGACTGTGCCTCGGCATTTATTACTCATTGTTCCAGATTTTCATCAGGCTCTGTCCACCATTTACCCCTTGTTTTATCCCCATTTGCCCACCCACATGGTCGCCATTACAGGCACAGATGGAAAAACATCCGTGGCCCATTTATTGCATCAGTTCTGGACGCTAACTGAAAAACCCAATGCAACCATAGGCACCATCGGTCATTTTGCCAGTGCAGAATTAACGCTACCTGCCATGCCCCATGGTATGACAACACCGCCCCAACCCATGCTGTACAGCGCGCTGTCTCTATACAAAGAAAATGGCATTGATCATGTGGTATTCGAAGCCAGCAGTCATGCCTTGGCCCAAGGGCGCCTAGACCCTTTGCGTGTTCCTGTGGCCATTTTTACCAATTTTGCCCAAGATCACTTGGATTATCATGGCAATTTGTATGCCTATTGGCAGGCAAAATGGCGCCTATTTACCCACTGTATGGAGGATCAAGGGCCCGCCTTTGCCATCATCAGCAACACCATTCCTCTTTTCACCCATGACCAAAAACGCATTCAATCCAACGTTTCTGTGATCCGCTATGGCCAAGATACAGGGGCTGTTTCTGGTGCAGACAATGCAACCTATCGCATCCTCAGCCGCAGCGTTAACAGCCAACAGGTGCGTTTTGATGTGATGGGGCATCAGTGGGAAAGCGAAATTCCTTTGATCGGGGGATTTCAAATCCACAATGTATTGGCGGCCATTCTGGCCTTTGTATGCACAGGCGGAACACTGGATCAGGTCATTCCAATTTTATCCCATCTAACCCCCGTACTGGGGCGTATGGAGCATGTTGCCGAATACAATGGTGCCAATATTTACGTGGATTATTCCCATACTCCCCAAGGCATTGAAATGGCTTTACAGGCATTACGCCCCTGCACACCAGGTCAACTGGGCATTGTCTTTGGTTGCGGAGGAAACCGCGATGCCCTGAAACGGCCTTTGATGGGTCAAGCCGCCCAAAAATACAGCGATTGGGTCATTGTTACCGATGATAATCCCAGAAAAGAAGACCCCTTTGATATTCGTCAACATATTTTGGTGGGCTGCCCCTCTGCCCTATCCATTTCTCCTCGGTCTGCGGCGTTGGCCCATGCCATGGATCGTTTAAATCCTGGTGATGCTCTGCTGGTGGCAGGAAAAGGCCATGAAAAAACCCAAACCATCGGCCATCATATTTTGGAACATTCTGACCAAGCTTGGATAAAAGCCTATGGCGAAAACACAAAATGAACAGCATCAATAGGTCAAAAAAATGAACCCCCACGTTCAAAAAGGGGATCAAAAAGCGAAGAACATTACATTCAACACAAAGAAAATCCAAAACCCCTGTGATCAGGACCATACACAAGACATTAAAAATGGAACAAAATGGGGTGGTGGAGCCAGGCGGGATCGAACCGCCGACCTCTACAATGCCATTGTAGCGCTCTCCCAGCTGAGCTATGACCCCCATTCCTTTGCATTATAACAAAAACAGAGCGCTGATTCAAGCCCAAGAATGCCCCCATTATTCCTCCGATTTTTGATTCCTTCTCGTAAAAAGGGTATACTGATCCCAGCCATTGTGTTCAACACGATACCCCTATGATTCTATTCTGATGATGGCTGTACTGAAGGCGATCACTCAAACCATCACAATCCTTTTGACA
Source organism: Holosporaceae bacterium (assembly GCA_964202705.1). GTDB lineage: Bacteria > Pseudomonadota > Alphaproteobacteria > Holosporales > Holosporaceae. Next base: position 637 of record CAXNJQ010000054.1, on the reverse strand, counting down.
CAATGGATCCTCTGTGCGCTGCGCTGGATGGTGGGCCTTGGTTTATTGATGTTGGGTGCGGGTCTGATCATTTTCCCCATCATGATTGGGAAATCCCCCATTCAATCCTTTAAAAAAACCGATGCCATTGTGATTTTTACAGGCGAAATTAATCGGGAAAAAACGGCCATTGCCCTGTACCACCTTGGCTTGGCCCCTAAATTACACATTTCAGGTCGATACCATGGATTTCGTCGTGGCAAATCGCCCTTTATTACCTTTGATACCGCGGTAAACACGGAAAAAAACGTAACGTTATCTTATGCCTGGATGGTGAAAAATCGTATTCGATCCGTTCGCCTAGTGACATCCGATTATCATATGCCCCGCTGCTTGCTATGGGCCCGCCAGCATTGGAACAATGTTGAAATCATTCCTCACCCCATTGCCATATCCCACTATAAAGGAGACCGAGCTATCATTGTGATGTTGGCAGAATATGTTCGATATATGGACGCCTTAATGCGGATTGGATGGGCAACGGTTTACAAGTTTTTCTAGGCCCTGTTACCGTTATTGGACTCTTTTGCCTGTGGTGATGACGGGATAGACTATATTGCAGTGTACGTACGTCGATGGTATGATTTTTGCGTGGGGG
>CAXNJQ010000053.1:0-5065 GCA_964202705.1 Holosporaceae bacterium | reverse complement strand
CGTCCCTGCACCAGAATCCTTTGGCCTTACTGTGCCAGAGTCCCTGGTCTGACCATGATGTTCGTCACCCTCCCCCAGCAAAGGACAGCCACAGATTTCCAACATGGTTTTTACTTGATCTGTCGGCGCAGAGTGGGAATATAAATGTAATTTTTCACCATACATCCATCCGCTGACGTAATGATCGTGGCCATTCTGGGTGCGTTCACCCTGGGCTGCTGATACAATTCGAACAACCCCAGAAGAATCCTGCGGCTGTTTACAAAGCACCTGGGACAATGCCCCCTGTTGGGCATCGGACAAAGAATAAACAGAAATTTTTGATAAAACAGAGTCGTCTTTCAGCTGCTCGGTGATGATGTCACCATTGCCAATAAAATAAACGTCTGCCAAACCATAATGCTGGATCAAACGTGCCGCGGCACAAACGGCATGGGGAACACGGCCACTGTCTGTTTCAATGGCGTACCCCAAGCGCGGTGGGCGACCCTGGGATGGCGTCGTACGGGCCAACAGGGTTTTAAATGTCAAAAAGTCTTTGTACGACCGGTTAATTAAACATGCACGATAATGATCCAAATCAAAAAGGGGCACTTGCCCTGTTTCCACAGCCGCCCTTGCCACAGCCAATGGCAAATGAACAGACAATCTGTGATCAAAGGGTTTGGGTAAAAAATACTGGGGACCAAAATCTTGAATTTGCCCATCATAGGCACCCGTTAAATCCACAAACCCTTCTTTGGCCAATGCAGATAATGCCCGCACACATGCTTTTTTCATGTCCAACGTAATGGAACGTGCCCCCGAATCCATGGCACCCCTGAAAATATAGGGAAAACACAGCACATTATTCACCTGATTGGGTAAATCTGAACGCCCCGTGCCCACATAAGCATCGGGCCGAACCCCCAGCACATCGCTGGGCCAAATTTCTGGAATCGGATTGGCCAGAGCAAAAATAATAGGGCTGGGCGCCATGCCTGTAATCATGCTTGGTGTCACGCTGTTTGGACCAGACAAGCCCAAGAAAATATCCGCCCCAATCAATGCCTCGCTCAGCGATCGATGGTGGGTATCCCTGGCATAAGAACGCTTGTACGACGACAAATCGTCCCTTTTTGCATGAATCACCCCCTTGGTGTCGCAAATCATCAGATTGGATGGGGACAAACCCAATTCCAATAACAACTGTGCACAAGCCAATGCCCCAGCACCTGCACCTGCAATGACACATCGGCTGGTTTCTATGGTTTTTCCCACCAATTCCAATGCATTTAAAATGGCGGCCGATACGGTGATGGCTGTTCCATGTTGATCATCGTGAAAGACGGGCATATCCAATCGTTTCTTTAACTCTGATTCAATGTAAAAACATTCTGGGGCCTTGATGTCCTCTAGATTAATGGCGCCAAAGGATGGAGCCAAGCGCACAATGGTATCAATTAATTTGTCTGGATCCTGTTCATCAATTTCTAAATCAATGGCATTAAGGCCCGAAAAAAACTGGAACAGAACGGCCTTGCCCTCCATGACCGGCTTGGATGCCAGCGCCCCGATATTTCCCAAACCCAAAACGGCTGTGCCATTAGAAATAACCGCCACCAAATGTTGGCGCATGGTGTATAAAGAGGCCATTTCAGGATCTTGCTCGATCACTTTACAGGCCTCTGCCACACCAGGAGAATAGGCCAAAGATAAATCAGTCCCCCCTGTCAACTTTTTACTGGGAACGGTGGAAAATTTACCTGGAACGGGAAACGCATGATAGGCCAATGCCTTACTGAGCATGGGTTGCCCAGCCTCTAATGCCTTGTGTACAGGATTTTTTACCGATGAATCAGGCGCACCATCAGAATGACTGCAACCAGACCCCCCCAGGGAATGGGATTGATCTGCCCTATGACCAATAACTTTTGTCTGATCCGAAGTCTGAATGGCCATAATCTGAAAACTGTTAAATGACCAATACAGTATAGGACATTATGTTAAAAAATTCAACCAAAGAAACGGGTTCAGTAGGGATTTTTAAAGGGATTTAAAGAAAAACACGCCAAAGTATTTCCAAAAAGCAGCCCCATAAAGGGTCGACCAAAAGGGCCACCTCAGTTGCCCGAGGATGCGCCCAAAGGATGGGAGTGCAATCCCCCGCCATGTAAATGCAAAACACGATCAAATTGGGCGCTTAACACCGCATTGTGGGTGGCCATTACCACACTGAGACCACGTTGTTGACCCAACATCAAAAACAGATCGAATATTTCTTGGGCTGTGACCTCGTCTAAATTGCCCGTGGGTTCATCGGCCAACAAAATATCTGGATCATTGGACAAGGCTCTCGCAATGGCTACACGTTGTTTTTGCCCACCGGACAGCTGGCTGGGAAAAGATTTTTCCTGATCACCAATGCCCACCAAATGCAACAATTCCCTGGCTTTGCTCTTGGATCCGGCCGCTGATCGCCCTGCAATCAATTGGGGCAACATCACATTTTCCAACACCGTAAATTCACCCAACAGATGGTGGAATTGATACACAAAACCGATAAATTCTCCACGTAATGCCGTGCGTTGGCCATCTTTTAAGCGCCCTGTCCAAATCATTTGATTGCCATCGCGCAAACCCACATCCCCCGATACGGGCATATCCAACAGGCCCAACAGCTGTAAAAAAGTGGATTTTCCCACCCCAGAAACCCCCATCAACGCCACGCGCTCTTGACGCAGCAACTGAAAAGACACGCCCGACAGCACATCCCTATCCGTCCCAGGATATCGATAGGACAATCCAGATGCCTCTAGGATCACTTTTTCACAGTTCACGCTGTGGCCACTATTCATACCGCAATCCCTCCACCGGTTTTAATCGAGAAGCCTTCCATGCCGGATACAACGTGGCCAAAAAACTGCACAACAGGGACATCACAATCACCAGAATGACTTCTTTGACATCGATATGCACAGGCAATGTGGACAAAAAGTAAATTTCTGCCCGAAACAGATCCACGCCAGACAAGGCCTCTAGGCCTCTGCGAATGCCATCAATATTGCTCGCAAATAACACCCCCAACGCGCCCCCAAATAACGTGCCAAATCCACCAATGCACAGACCAACATAGCAAAAAATACGCATGACCCCCCCTTGGGATACACCCAGTGTGCGCAAAATGGCAATGTCTCGGGTTTTATCCTTGACCAGCATGACCAAGCACGAAACGATGTTAAATGCCGCCACCACAACAATCAGCGTTAAAATCAAAAACATGACGTTGCTTTGCACCTGAATGGCCTTGAAAAAATGGGAATTGGTTTCTCGCCAATCGTGAATACTGACATTACCTAGGGCCAAAATGGCATCCTTGACTTGGGCAATGTGCTCTGGGTTGTTTAAAAAGACTTCGTGATCGCGAACCGTTTCCACATCAAATAAATCTTTGCCCTCTGTCAATGTCATCACCAAAAATGCGCTGTCATATTCGTGCATGCCGCTGTCAAACAGAGCCGTAACCCTGCAGTTTTGAGTCCGAGGCACCGTTCCAAAGGCGGTGGGCTCTCCCTCTGCCCCCATCACAGAAACAATTGCACCTGGATTGACACCCAAAGTGCGCGCCAATTTGTATCCCATCACCACCTGCGCCCCATCCCCACCACCATCATCGTTTAAAAATGGGGTCAACGAACCTTGGGTAATATTTTCAGAAATCAGTTTTTTGTCCATCAAATCTGATGGATTCACACACCGAACAATGGCCCCAGACACCCCATGCTCGGTACGACAAATGGCCTGCTTGTCCAAAACGGGATTGGCGCTTTTTACGCCTGGGATTTTTCGGATTGCCTCCAGATCCACCCGTTGATGATTCAATGCCATCACGGTTAAATGGCTGTTAAACCCCAGAATACGATTCATCAGCTCGTAACGAAACCCATTCATAACGGACATGACCACAATCAGCGTGGCCACCCCTAGGGCAATACCCAGAAAAGAAAAGGTTGAAATGACGGAAACAAACCCATCTTTTTTACGGGATCGAAGATAACGCCATGCGATAAAACGCTCAAAATATTGAATAATCCCCCCCTTTTTGCATCCTATGGTGATGCGATTTTGATCTGGTGGAGCTGAGGGGAATCGAACCCCTGGCCTTGTCATTGCGAACGACACGCTCTGCCAACTGAGCTACAGCCCCGATTAAACAAGCATTTTTAATACACTTTATACTGTACTAAAAAAAGGCATAAATGCAACCCCAATGGCCGAAAAATCCCCCGGGAATTATCCATGATCATAAAACGGGTTGGTGGCCAACAGGGCCGCGTCAATATCCTGCAATGTAACACGAGCGCAGAGTTCAGACACCGTAACCATGGATGTTTTTTCCAATCCACAGGGAATAACGGCCCCGAAACCCCCTCTTAACATAGGGTCGTGCCCCACATTAATGGCCAAACCATGGGAACTGATGCCACCAGAAACCCGTACACCAATAGAGGCAACCTTGCCCAATGCGGTCCAAACACCAATAAAACCTGGCAAAACACGGCCATCAATCCCACATCGGTTCAGGGCGCTGATGATCCATTGTTGCAACATCCCAATATATTCTGTGACTCCAATGCCCCTTTGGCGTAAATGAATCATGCCATAAATAATGCGTTGACCTGGCCCGTGATAGGTCAATTGCCCTCCTCTTTTCGACAAGTGCACGGGCAAACCAGTATTTTTCGCCATCACGATGTGGGCTGGATCTGTTCTGGCCCCATAGGTATACAAAGGAGGATGGTGCAAAAACCACAACAATTCCTGACCATTCCCACCTTTCAACCCCCCCACACAATGATCCATATGCTGGCAGGCCATATCATAATCCACCGGCTGTGCGCTGTGGTGCACACCGACCCATTTATCCGATGTTTTCTTTGAATCATTGCGCTGTGCCATACGTTTCCCCATCATTTTACGCGGCTTTTAACCCTGTTGTGGTGTGGGCCATGCACAGAAAAAGAAAGTTTTCATGACGAATGGCTTGCCTTGATCATCGCCTTGTCGCACAATAAAATCAACAATT
>CAXNJQ010000052.1:0-5132 GCA_964202705.1 Holosporaceae bacterium | reverse complement strand
ACTACCGCGGTCGATACGACTAATGCCAGTTCTGCTTCGGCTTCAGGCAATACCAGTACCAACAATCAAACTACTGCCGCTACTCCGGTAACAACCGATGTGACCGCCAGTACAGGCGCCGTGGGTGGTACTACCACGGTCGATACGACCAATGCCAGTTCTACTACGGCTTCAGGCAATACCAGTACCAACAATCAAACTGATCCTGCAACAACAAATGTGAGTGATATATAAGCGATAAAATGCATTGAAGTCTTCAAGGTGTCCATCTGTGACCATTTCCTAGACAGGGGGAGACCCTTAAAAAGGATAGGATGGATACCTGTAATCAGACCCCACATCTCTCAGCAGTATGCTGAAAGCAACAGAGCCTGCATCAGCAGGCCCCGACATGATGGGATCAAGCACAGCGTACCCCCCCACACCCGAACACATTACCAACGATAATGGGCAAAGGCCTGGTTGGCCGCAGCCATTTTGTGCGTATCAATACGCTTTTTAACCGCAGTTCCTGTTTCTTCGCAGGCGCTTTTAATCTCGGCAGCCAAACGCGCAATCATGGTTTTTTCAGACCGTGCTCTGGCGGCATTAATCAACCAACGCAACGCCAAGGCCTGAGCCCGATGGGGTTGTAATGGCATGGGAACAGGGTACGTTGCCCCACCGACGCGACGAGAACGAACTTCGACCGATGGCTTTACATTGGCAATGGCTTTTTGCACGGCATCTGGTCCATCCTGAGTTTCGTCTAAAATTTCTATCGCTCCGTAAAGAATGGATTCTGCAATAGATTTTTTACCATCCCACATCAAGGCATTGATGAATTTGGTAAACAAGATGCTGTCATAGCGCGAATCGGGCTGTACAACTCTTTTTTCGGCTGAACGACGACGGGACATACTCTATTTCTCCTATTTAGGTTTTTTAACACCATATTTTGAACGGCTGATTTTGCGACCCTTGACACCCTTGAGGTCATAGACTCCGCGTACAATGTGATAACGTACACCAGGCAAGTCCTTTACGCGCCCACCACGAACCAAAACAGAGGAGTGCTCTTGCAAGGTGTGGCCTTCGCCGGGAATATAGGCCGTTACTTCGTATCCGTTGGTTAAACGCACACGGGCGACTTTACGCAACGCAGAGTTTGGCTTTTTAGGTTTTGTTGTAAAAACCGACAAACAAACGCCTCGTTTTTGAGGAGATTGCTTTAAGGCAGGAGATTTATCACGAACGCTCTGAGGCTCGCGAGCACCGCGAATAAGTTGATTAAGTGTGGGCATTCAGATTCCTTATCGCTTGGAGAATTGTGGGGCGCGGCGGGCTTTGCGAAGACCGGGCTTTTTACGCTCTACTTTACGAGAATCCCGAGTCAATAAGCCAGCCATTTTTAAAGATGCTCTTAAAGAGGGTTCGAAAAGCTGCAGGGCCTTGCTGATGCCATGACGAATGGCGCCTGCTTGACCAGACATGCCGCCACCTTGTACCGTGCAAAATACATCATAAGCATTAATGCGATTGACGTTTCGAAAAGGGGCGTTCAACACCGACAACAATGTTTCCCTGGGAAAATATTGCTCTTTTGTTCTTCCATTGATGGAAAACAAACCTTTTCCGCCCGGTTTAATCCACACGCGCGCAATAGATGTCTTTCGTTTTCCAGTGGCGTAAATACGTCCTTTGGAATCCACGACTTCTATATTTTCTTGTGGTTCTGGTGCCAGCTGATCTTTAAGATCTTTTAAACGATCCCAAGAAAGAAAATCTTTCACAATTACGCCTCCTTTTTACGATTTTTAGTATTCCAGGACCCGAGATCTAGAGTAACTGGTTTTTGGGCATGATGCAGATGGCTGGGCCCAGAATACACATACAAATTCTTCATACGATCACGACGTAACGGACCGGCTTTGCCCATCATTCTTTCAATGGACTTGCGAATGACTCTTCCGGCATGAGGTCCAGCCAACACTTCTGATGGCAAGGAATGTTTGATACCGCCTGGATAGCCTGTATGACGATACAAAGGCTTGTCTTTACCCGCAGTAAAGTGAACTTTGCTGGCATTGACAATGACAACGCGACCGCCGTGATTCATGTGGGGTGTTAAAATGGCTTCATTTTTACCCCTTAAAATCTTGGCGATAATGGCGGAAATACGACCGACAACCAAATCCTGGGCGTCAATAACATACCACTTTGGCTTCATGTCTCCAGCTTTTAAACTAAAGGTCTTCATAAATTGATCAACAAAAATACCCTTCCTTTTTGTCAGAAGTTCACAGAAAAGTCAATAGCCCCTGCAAAATTTATACACCTTGCCCCTTGTGGCATAATGGCGTTTTCCTGGCCTGAAAACCGCTAAACCCAAAAAATGAACCATCTGGGGGCTTGCAATTTTCCGAAAAAATTGGTTTGATCAAGCCCAAATGACGTCCTGAACATGATCAAAAAATGGCAAAAATTGGCATTGTTGGTGTGGGGAATATTGGTGGAGCCTTGGCGCATTCTCTGCTGAGCGAGCCAAACCTGCAGCTGTATCTGTATGATGTCAAAATTTCTATGGCCAAGGGAAAAGCCAAGGATTTACGCCAAGCGGCCGTGATTTCCGGTCATGGCCACACGTCTGTGTATGCGGCCAACCACTTAAAAGATTTAAAAGAGTGCGACGTGGTTGTTGTGATTGCGGGTTTGGCCCGTCAACCGGGTATGAGCCGCAGCGCCCTGTTGCATGCCAATGCAGAAATTGTGTCTGGGATTGCCGCAGCGTTAAAGGGTACTGAGGCAACAGTGGTGGTGGTGACGAACCCCGTGGATACCATGACGTATTTGATGACACGGTTGCTGGATCTGCCCTTTGGGCGGGTTGTGGGGATGTCATGCATTCTGGACGAGGGGCGCTTTTGCTCTGCCATAGCCAAAATCTTAAATGTGGATGCATCCAGCCTTACCGCATGTGTGGTTGGGGCCCACAACGATTCCATGGTGCCGTTAATATCATCCATTCGATGGGGTGGCTTACCCCTTTCCCCTGACCAGGTGGATCGCTTGGTCATCGGCGGTGTCATAGAGCAAACGCGAGGTGGAGGCGGCAATATCGTGCAATTATTGGGCAGTGGTTCGGCCTATTATGGCCCAGCAGAGGCTGTCAAGCGCATGGTGTTGGCCATTACCCGTAATGAAAGCCGTCTGTTGCCCTGTTCTGTGGTTTTGCAAGGCGAGTATGCCGGTGTGACGGATTTGTCTTGCGGAACGCCTGTGGTCTTGGGTCGCCATGGGGTCAAGGAAATTGTGGAGTATCCCCTGTCGCCAGAAGAGTTCAGCCTGTTTCAACGCAGTGTCGATTCTTTAAAGGACGAGCGCGCCCTGATTCAGACCTATGTAGACGCCCCGGCCTTGGGCCCTGTGGGATGATGTGGGGGGACGGTTCCCACCTTGGGTAAGGGACGCCATGGGGTCGGATGCATGGCCGGTACCGTGCCTTTCCTTGACGGCCCAGTCATTGTCAGTGTCCGGGGGAGCTGGCCCTTAGAACGGTGGATTATTTTGACCAAGGGGCCTTTGGGTTTGTGCATTCAAAGATTGCCCCAATGACTGACCCGCTGATCCAGAGTTGGTAAAGCTCGCGCCTGCAAGCCCAGGTTTGGCCGAAACAGGATGGCCTGATTGCCTTTGTGCGCCCCCTTGAAATGGGAGTTTCGTGGAATGTTCTGCATAAAAATAATCGGCACATCCGAAATAGGCATCATCCAAAATGCTGGTGCGGGTTTTTCCCTGGACAATGCCGTACTCGATGGCCCCTGATTCAGGGGACAAAAACACCGTGTTATTTCCGCCATTGTTTCGGGATTCATGGGGTGCCGAGGTTGGAAAGGGAATGGGTTGGCCATTGGATTGTGGCGCACCCCAGCCATGACGCCCGTGACTGACCAAGATCACGGCCAAACCTTCGTATCGGTTGGGTTTTACGGGTACAGATTGCCCTGTTTCAGATTGCCGTGTTGCAGGCATCCATTTTTGTGGGTTTTTTTCCAAATCCTGTTTGACAGATTGTCCATTTTCGATGATATCCAGGGCGCTTTGTTCAGAGAAAAACTGTTCGCACATTTTAGATTTTACAAGGGGATTCTTTTTGGTCATGTGCTCATCCACGGCGTACGTCATAAAATGACCAAATCCATCCTTGGCCACGCGTTCAGGCAGAAACAGGGTTCGATAGGGCACAATGCCAGGATGCAAAGGGCCTTTACGAAGGCTGGTGCTGCTGGATTTCCCCAAACCATCCTTGGCATTTCCAAGGTTTTCTATGGCACAGGGATAGGGCAAGCACCCATTTTGCTGTAAATAGTTGGCCAAAGCTTTGAAAATCAATCGTTGGTGGCGTAGCGTTAATGCATGCTTTTGTGTGCGATTATAGGTCTGCCACAGGGAAAACCCTTTTCCAAACAGCATGCTGAAAACGATCAGGGCAATAGACATTTCTATCAGCCCAAATCCGTGTTCATTTTTCCATAGGTTACGATGCATCTGGTGGAAAAAGCCCATAACCGCCTCTGGACTAAAATCGCAATTTGTCGCCCTCTTTATACCGTTCCACATAACTGGAATCTTCGGTATTGACCACAATTTGCACGCCAACCTCGATGTATGGCGGCACCATCACGCGCAATCCGTTGGTCATTCGAGCCGGTTTATAGGACGATGCGGCCGTTTGACCTTTGACCACGGGGTCCGCTTCTTCTACCTCTAGGACCACTTGGGCTGGAAAGGTTACAAACAAGGGTTCGTTGTCGTAAAACCCGACTTTGACCATCATGCCTGGCTGTAAAAAATCCGCTGAAACACTGAACAATACGGGATCCAAGGTGATCTGGTCATAGGTTTCTGGATTCATAAACGTATAGTCGGTGCCATCTTGGTATAAAAAATTGTACTCACTCTCGTCGATAAATAGGCGCTCTACGTCTTCTGCAGCCCGGAATCGTTCGTCTTTTTTGGTTCCATCGCGGACATCGCGCAAAACCACGCACATATAGGCCCCCCCTTTGCCAGGTTGGGTGTGTTGGGTGTTTACAACGGCCCAAATGCGATTTTGATGGGATATGATATTGCCTGGACGCAGAGCGTTTCCT
>CAXNJQ010000051.1:0-5189 GCA_964202705.1 Holosporaceae bacterium | reverse complement strand
ATGCACATGAACAGACGATCCCTGCAACAGTTTTCCTTGTAAAACCAGCGTCGACAAAGGATCAACCACATCTTTTTGAATCACACGCTTTAAGGGACGCGCACCATAAGCCGGATCGTATCCCTTTTCCCCCAACCAAGAAATCGCCGGGTCCGTAATGGTAAACTGCATATGGCGATCCTGCATGGCTTGACGCAACGCCATCAATTGAATGCGCACAATGCTGTCCATGGATTCCCGTTGTAACGGAGAAAAAATCAAAATATCATCCAGGCGATTTAAAAATTCCGGACGAAAAGTGCCCCGAACCGTTTGCATGACCTGTTCCTCTGCTTTTTCCCACGCCTTGGTATGACGCGCCACATCAGCACTCAGCCACTGGCTGCCCAAATTAGACGTTAAAATAACAATGGTATTTCGAAAATTCACCACATGCCCTTGACTGTCCGTCAGGCGCCCCTCGTCAAAAATTTGCAAAAATAAATTGAATACATCGGGGTGAGCCTTTTCCACCTCGTCCAACAGAATGACTTGATAGGGTCGACGTCGCACCACCTCTGTTAACACGCCGCCTTCTTCATACCCCACATACCCAGGAGGGGCCCCAATCAGTCTCGCCACCGCATGTTTTTCCATATATTCAGACATATCAATGCGCAACAGGGCCGTATCATCGTCGAACAAAAATTCAGCCAATGCCTTGCACAATTCTGTTTTTCCGACCCCCGTTGGCCCCAGAAACAAAAAACATCCCATGGGCCGTTTTTGATCCCCCAACCCAGAACGTGCTCTCCGTATGGCCAAGCTGATGACAGAAATGGCATGCTCTTGACCCACCACCCGTTGATGCAACAAGGATTCCATGTTTAACAACTTACTGTTTTCCCCCGCAATCATTTTATCCATGGGAATGCCTGTCCAGCGCGAGACAATGGCGGCAATATCTTTATCCGATACCTCTTCCCGCAGCAACGTGCCCTGGGACAGGGATTCCTCTTCTTTTTTGGTAATGCTTTCTTCCAGCTTTGGAATGGCACTGTACATCAACTCACCAGCTCTCGCCAATTCTCCTTGACGTTGGGCCAGAGTTAACGCATGTCGCGCATGATCCAGGTCCGTTTTCAGTGTTTGCAAATCAGAGATGGCTTTGCGCTCTTTTTGCCAACGCATCGTCATTTCCGCACTATTTTCCTCTAGATCAGCAATGTCTTTTTGGCATTGTTTCAACCGGCGAATACTCGCTTCGTCCGTTTCCTTTTTCAAGGCTTCGCGCTCTATTTTCAATTGCATCAACCGGCGATCCATTTCGTCCAGCGCTTCTGGCTTAGAGTGGACCTCCATACGCAATCGACTGGCCGCCTCGTCCATTAAATCAATGGCTTTGTCGGGTAAAAACCGTTCGGTTAAATACCGATCCGACAGGGTTGCCGCCGCAATAATGGCCCCATCGGTAATGCGTACACCATGGTGCATTTCATAGCGCTCTTTCAATCCTCGTAAAATGGAAATGCTTTCTTCTACGCTGGGTTGATCCACATAAATGGTTTGAAACCGTCGGGCCAATGCCGCATCTTTTTCAATGTATTTACGGTATTCGTCCAACGTGGTCGCCCCAATACAGTGCAATTCCCCCCGAGCCAAGGCTGGTTTTAAAATATTGGCCGCATCCATGGCCCCATCGCCCTTGCCCGCACCCACCAGGGTGTGCAATTCATCGATAAACAACACCACATCGCCCTGCCCTTCTGTAATCTCGTTCAGCACGGCTTTTAGACGTTCTTCAAATTCCCCGCGGTATTTACTGCCCGCAATTAGCGCCCCTAAATCTAGGGACATCACACGGGTGTTGCGTAACGTATCGGGAATATCGTTGCACGCAATACGCAGCGCCAGACCCTCGATAATGGCCGTTTTTCCCACGCCAGGTTCACCAATCAAGACGGGATTGTTTTTGGTGCGCCGGGACAAAACCTGAATGGTGCGACGAATTTCTTCTTCACGACCAATGACGGGGTCTAATTTTCCCTCCTTGGCAAGCTGAGTCATATCCTTGGCATATTTCTTTAATGCATCGTACTGATCCTCTGCGCTGGCCGATTGGGCCGTACGCCCCTTGCGCAATGCGGCAATGGCGATTTTTAATGCATCCGACTTCAAACCAGCCTTGGTCAGAATGTCTCCTGTGGTGGCATCGTGCAACAACCCCCAAAATACACTTTCCACCGTGACAAATTGGTCCCCCAAACTGGTCGCAAAATCTTTGGCTTGAATCAATACTTTTTGCAATGCTGGCGACGTGGTCACCTGACTGTTTTTGGCCGTGGGCTGTTTTTCCAACATCAAGGCCACCTGTTCCATGGCCTGTGCCGGATGGCCACCTGCCTCTGTCATCAATGCACTGACCCCACCTTGAGGATCGGACAACAAGGCGCCCAAAAGATGAATGGGCAGTACATGAGGATGGTCTTTTCGAACGGCGCTTTGGTGCGCCTCTTGTAAAAATCCTTGGGTTCGATCTGTAAAATGATTCATAGTCACTTCCTGGAAAAATAACCTCTGTAAACAATTATCACATATAATCTTGTAAAAAATCTATACAAAATCCATCTTTTTACAGAATGAACACTTGTATCAAATCTGGCGACTTGGCCCCAGCAACCCAGAGCGGTTCAGCCTGTTTTTTTGAAAAACAGAAAACAGCCCTTGACTCTAGCAATCATTTGTTTATAAAATATGAAGGATCGTGCGCCCTTAGCTCAATTGGATAGAGCGTCAGACTACGGATCTGAAGGTTAGGAGTTCAAGTCTTCTAGGGCGTGCCAAAAAATATAACAAAGCATTCGTGATTTAATAATCCCTCAAGGAATTTTCAGTCATGTTCGCTGTTGAGGTTCGGTGTTCGTGTTTTGTTGGTCGCGGGCGCGATCCATGGCCTGTGTTGGCTGTTGCGGCCAGCGTATCTGTTGTTTATTGATTTGTAAGATTAAAAACCGTATACTTTTCTATAAAGTTTTAATGCCAGCCCAGCCATGAATTCCGCAGAATTACGCACCCTATTTTTAGACTTTTTTCAAAGAAAAGGCCATGTTCTTGCGTCGTCTGGGCCCTTGGTCCCACAAAATGATCCCACGTTGTTGTTTACAAGCGCGGGCATGGTGCCCTTTAAGGATTACTTTACAGGGTCTTTGCCCCGCCCCTATCCCACAGCCGTCAGCTGTCAAAAATGCGTGCGCGCAGGGGGAAAACATAATGATTTAGAGCAAGTGGGTCACACCAAAAGGCACCATACGTTTTTTGAAATGCTGGGTAATTTTTCCTTTGGCGATTATTTCAAAGAAGCAGCCATTTTATATGCTTGGGAATTTTTAACCGATACCTTACAACTGGATAAAAATCGCCTGTGGATTACCGTATACCATACAGACCACCAGGCGACCCAATTATGGAAAAAAATAGCTGGTCTGGGCGATGATCGCATTATTCCCATTGCGACGTCTGATAATTTTTGGTCTGCTGGCGATATGGGCCCCTGTGGACCGTGTTCTGAAATTTTCTATGACCATGGGGACCATATTTTTGGCGGCTTGCCTGGAACAGCAAACGAGGATGGCGATCGGTATGTGGAATTATGGAATTTGGTATTCATGCAATTTGATCAAAAAGGTCCAGATCAGCGCATTGATTTGCCCTCACCCAGCATTGATACGGGTATGGGCCTAGAGCGCATTGCCGCCGTGGTTCAGGGGGTCAGCGATAATTTTGAAACCGATATTTTCAAAGCCATTATCGAACAGTCCCAATCGTTGTGCCCAGATCAAGAAAATTCTGCCCACGCACGCATTGCCCACAGGGTGGTGGCCGACCATTTACGCAGCAGCAGCTTTTTATTGGCCGAAGGGGTTTTGCCCAGCAACGAAGGGCGGGGATATGTGGTCCGACGCATTTTACGCAGAGCATTGCGGCACATCCATTTGCTGGGCGCAAAATCCAATCATTTGGCCCATTTGTTGCCTGTTTTAATTGAAAAAATGGGTGCAGCATATCCAGAACTCGCCCGTACCCAAGATTTAATCACAAGCGTTTTATCCCAAGAAGGTGAACAGTTTGAAGAATTGTTGCGAAAGGGGTTAGGCCGTATGAATGGGTGGTTGGGTCAGGCCAAAAAGGGCGATGTCTTGCCTGGTGCTGATGCCTTTACCCTGTATGACACCTTTGGTTTCCCCCTGGACTTGACCCAAGATATTTTGCGGGAAAGGGGATGTGGTGTGAATGAGCAAGAATTTCACGCGTGCATGAGGGTGCAAAAAGAGCAGTCTCGTGCATCATGGTCAGGCAGTGGGGGTTGCGCAAAGTCCCCCCTTTGGGAAGATTTGAATCAGCGTTATGCCGCCACAGAATTTGTGGGCTATGATGGGCTGCAATCTTCGGCACGAATCTTGTGTATGGTGCCTGACCAGGCAGAATCGGATGTTTTGGAAACGTCTGTGCTGAAGGCACTGGAAAGGGGATATGTTGTATTGGAAAAAACCCCATTTTATCCAGAATCTGGCGGGCAAAAAGGCGACTCTGGGCAGTTCACTTGGGCAGAGGGTGAAGCTGTGGTGTTGGATACGGTGAAAAAAGGGCATTTGATTGCCCACTTGATTCAGGTGAGCAGCGGACATTTAAAGGTGGGACAAGCCATAACAGGCTGTGTTGATGGATCTAGGCATGATACAGCAGCCCACCATTCCGCCACCCATTTGCTGCAAGCGGGCTTGCGGTGTGTTTTGGGAAAACATGTCATGCAAAAAGGGTCGTCGGTCAGTCCAGATCGGTTGCGTTTTGATTTCAGCCATCCCAGTGCTGTGTCTTGGGAAAATCTGTGCTCTGTGGAAACCATGGTCAATGGGTGGATTACGGCCAACGTGGCCATTCAGGCCGAACACCTGCCTCAAGACGTTGCTCTGGCATCAGGAGCCATGGCCTTTTTCGGGGAAAAATACGATGATGTGGTGCGTGTCATTTCCATGGGGGATGCCTCTGTGGAATTGTGTGGTGGAACCCACGCAAAACGGACAGGAGATTTGGGATTGTTTAAAATTGTATCGGAATCTGGCGTGGCCAGTGGTGTACGTCGCATCGAGGCTGTGGTGGGGAAATCGGCATTAAAATTGGTGCAAACATGGCATGATCAATTGCGATGTCTT
>CAXNJQ010000050.1:0-5294 GCA_964202705.1 Holosporaceae bacterium | reverse complement strand
GAGATTTTACCATGAATGCCCTATATGTAGATCATCAAGGGCGTTTGTACGATGATGTGGGTGGACAGAAAGACATTGAAAACGGATTGATTCGATTTATTGGGGATCCGGAACAGCGCATCGCCGAAGATTATTTGCGTATTGTACGGTTTTTTAGGTTTTGGGCGCTGTATGGTCACACGCCTGATGCAGACAGTTTGGCTAAATGTGTGGCCTTGAAACACAATCTGAACCAATTGTCCAGCGAGCGCATTACCAAGGAAATGATTAAATTGTTGGGTGCCACCAATCCTTGGCCCGTCATGCGGTGTTTGTACAACAATGGCTTTGATCCCTTGCTGTGGGGGCATTCTGGTCAGATGAATGGCATTTCTGCTTTGGAAAGGGTGGAAACCATGGGGGGGCCAGCACCATTTTGGGTGCGTTTTGCCTTTGTCACAGGGGGCATGCCCAGGCGTTTAACCTTATCGAACCATCAGAAAAAACATCTGAATGCGTTGTGGAGCCCTCTGTTTTCCCATGAAGAATCCATGGGGTTTTTGGAACAATCATGGCAAAATCAAAAGGATCTTTGGTTGGCGGCATTAAGCAGCGTGTACCAGTACGGCGTGCAGTGCACCAAAGAGCGCTTATGGATGGCCGCATTGACCTACGTTGGTGCCCTTGTTCAGAACCTGCCAGAGCCCACAGAAGACCTGGCAAAAGGATTGAATGCCTGTAAAGCCGTCATGGCCGCATTGGATTGTACGGATTTCCCAGAGTTTTCTGTGACGGGTCGCGATGTGATGGCCTTTGGAATTTCCGGTCCAGACATTGGACGGGTTTTGAATCAAACCAGAGCATGGTGGATCGGGGCTGAAATGCGTCCCAGTCATGACGAATGTTTGGATTACGGCAAGATGTTGGTTTCTGTATCGGCGGGCAAAGAGGGCGGGCATGGTCGGTTCAGGAAAGATGAATAGTTTGGGCCTCGGCGTTGGAAAAAAACAGATAAAATTTTTACTTATTTTTTGGCGTTCAGAGGCTCAGATGCATAGAATTGGGTGTGAATTTTAGGCCCGTTTTACCATCAATCATGAACAGATACAGCAGCTGTTTCAGTACTGTGGATAAAATCCATGCATTGTTCCATTTTTTACATAAAAGTGCTGCAAAATAAGGATTTTTTGCACTTTATGCTTGTGGATAAGTGTGTGGATAAAATGTCATTTTTCCCTTGACTTTGCTGGATAATCCATGATATTTTTTAATTGTATTTTGATGATTAAGTTTTTTCTGTTGGTCTCTTACAAAGTGACATCAGGCGTGGCCCAAAACGTTTTATTTAGAGCCCGTTCAGATTCACAAGAGATCGTCAGTCGTTTGTATGGTTTTGGTTTGTTTGCTCTTTTTTATACAAAGAATAAATAGAAAAATCGTGACAGGATTGGGGGTGATATGGGTGATGAATACGTCATCGAAACACGTCTATGGTGTTTTAATCGTGAAATTTTGTGTTGGGCATGCCATGGTTTTTTGGTGCATTAATGCAGAAATACACAGGTGCAGTTTTATTTAGAGCAGTCTCCGCGGTCTGAAAAGTTTGGTCATACAGTCTGAAATACAACAGGGAACTTTTTGAATCTGTTGGGAGAGCAAGCAATGACTGCGCATCGGCCGGTAATGTGTCAAGAAATCATACAATTATTTTCAAATCAAAGGGGACCATTGCATTTTGTCGATGCCACTTTTGGCAGAGGGGGGCATACCCAAGCTCTGTTGCAAGGCATTTCGGGTGCACGGGTAACGGCCATTGATCGAGACCCTGATGCCATTGCCTATGGTCACAGTCTGGTTTCGGTTTATGGGGATCGTTTACGGATGGTTCAATCTCGTTTTTCTGATTTGCCTGGGTTGTTTCAAGAAGAGCGTGTGGCGGGCGTATTGTTTGATTTTGGTGTTTCGTCCCCGCAATTGGATACGCCAGAGCGTGGTTTTTCTTTTATGCATGATGGTCCTTTGGATATGCGCATGGAAAAAGCTGGGCCGTCTGCAGCCGATATGGTGAATGATTGGCCGGAACATGATTTGGCTGACTTGATTTTCAAATATGGTGAAGAGCGCGCCAGTCGTCGCATTGCCAAAGCCATTGTTCAATTCAGGTCCAAAACCCCTTTTAAAACCACAGAACAATTGAGTACGGTGGTTCAAAGTGTTTTGCCGCGCAGAGGAAAACACCATCCAGCGACCAAAACGTTTCAAGCATTGCGCATTGCCGTTAATCAAGAAATTGATGAAATAGAGATGGCTTTGCCCAGAGTTTTGCCCCTGTTGCAACCAGGTGGGTGCATGATCGTCATGTCGTTTCATTCTCTAGAAGATCGTATTGTAAAAAACTTTTTCAAAACATCGGATGCCTTTTCTGAAAAAACAAAAAAACCCATTCGGGCCCAACGTGCAGAAGTATGTGCCAATCCCCGATCTCGATCGGCCTGTTTAAGATACGGAGTACGGGCATCATGAGAGTGGTTCTGTTTTTTACCATTTTAATGACCATAATGACGGCCGCATTTTTGTTTCGCGTCAAGCACGAAGTAATGGGTATAGAGCGTCGCGTGGTGCAGTTAACCAGTAATATTTCTTCTGTACAAAGAGAAATGAATACGTTGCGCAATGAATTGGCCCATTTGATTCAACCGGCACGCATGGTGGCAGTGGTAGGAGAAAGTACGCCTATGTCCACCTTGAAAAGAAGCCAAATGGTATCATCCCAACAGCCAAGCCATTAACATGAAGGATTCTGGATTGCCCCCCCACCAGGAAGAAGTTGACACCTCAGATGTCATGGATTTTGAACATGGTTTTGTGGGGTTGCCGACATCGCGCGTTCTGATTGTGGGGGCGTTTTTCTTCTTTTTGTTGTTTTTGATTATGGTGCGGTTGTGCATGGTGTGTTTAACCCCTATGGGCCAAACAGATCCAGGAGTAAAACAGATGATGCGTGCGTCATTGGTGGACCGTAATGGATATTTTTTGGCCAGCAGTCTGGATACCTTTTCCATTTATGCTCACCCCAACAAAGTGATGGATAAAGAAGAGGCCATTGCCGCATTGATGGATATTTTTCCCAGCATTGATAGGGCGCGTCTGACACATGATATGCATTCTAAAAAATCCTTTGTGTGGATTTCCAGGCATGTCGCACCCAGCAAAAAAATGGCGGTCAAGGCATTGGGCATTTATGGGCTAGATGTGCTGAGCGATTCCAAGCGCATTTACCCTATGGATCGCATTTTTTCCCATGTATTGGGGACAACAGATTTGGATCAACAGGGGTTGTCGGGCCTGGAAAAGAGTTTAAACCAGCGCTTGATGCAATCGAATGAACCTGTACGAACATCCTTTGATTTACGGGTGCAAAATATTTTGCATGAGGCGTTGTCCCATCAAATTGCAGAGCACAGTGCCGTTGGTGGTAATGGCATTATTGTGGACTTGCAAACGGGTGAAATACTGGCCATGGTGTCTTTGCCCGATTTTTCACCTTCCCAGCCCATTTGCCCCACAGATCCTGGATATTTTAATCGAAATATGACAGGCGTGTATGAATTTGGATCCATTATGAAGATTGTGAATACGGCTGTGTTGTTGGAAAGCAAAAAAGGGACGTTACGATCTGTTTTTGATGCGTCTAAACCCCTTCGTATTGGCCGCCATCTTGTCAAAGATTTTCGTGGACAAAATCGCCCATTGAACGTCGAAGAAGCCTTTGTGTATTCATCCAACATTGCGCACGCGAAAATGGCGGCGGCTGTTGGTGGTGCGGCTCAAAAACAGTTCTTTGAAAAAATGGGGTTTTCTCGTCGCATAAAAACAGAATTGGGGCTGTGTGCTCGTCCCCTGTTTCCCAAGGGAAATTGGCCTATGGGAAGAGTCATGACGGCTGGATACGGGTATGGATTTGACGTTACACCTTTGCATGTGGCGGCCAGTTTGATTCCTTTGGCCACGGGTATAGCCAAACCCGTTACCTTTTTGGCATCCCCAAAATCCCCAGGTGTGCGTCTGTTGAAACCGTCTACGGTCAAGGACATTCTGTATTTAATGGGGCAAGCGGTGGCCAATGGTCAAGCCAAAAAAGCGGCCGCTATCAATTGTGTGGTGGGGGCAAAAACAGGAACGGCCAATGTGCGCGTGGGGGGTCGATATGTGGAAAAGCAAAACCTGACCTCTGCCGTGGCTGTGTTTCCTCTAGATTGCCCTCGGTACGGCATTGTGTTGTCCATTGATCGGCCAAAAGCCAGCGCAAAAACCTATGGTTACGCCACAGCTGGGTGGATGGCGGCACCCGTTATTTCTCGATTGGTACAGGAATTGGCCCCTTTGTTAGGTGTGATGACGCCAGAATCTTGCGACAATGTGGTGCATTCGAAAAAAGCAAAAGGATAAGAAGATCCTTTCAAAAGAATTTTTATTTAATCATCTTTCATAGCTGTTCTCGTATAATCAAAAAAATGATTGAATAGAGAGCGTAAAGTGAGTCCATTTTTTCGAATCGGTTTGGCCATGGCCATCACCGTGTGTATGACATCATGTGTGCAAGGGGGGAAAATAGCGCAAGCAGCCGCAGCAGCTGTTGCCATCAAAACAGCAAAAGGAAACAATAATGACGATTCACAACCACAACAAACACCAGCACCAACGTCTGCAGCACCGTCGGCACCAGCACCGTCGGCACTTGCCTCGGGCCCTACGGGAATAGCAGCCATGCAAACAACCGGTCAACTGGTTGCTGTTCCTCTGACAAAAATGCAAAGCATCATAAAAACCGTTACGTCGTGCCAATACCCTTATCGGTGTTCTGCTTTTGCAGGCGATTATTGCAACCGGCAATGCACTGTGATTTGTGCGCCCCCTCTGTAAGTAAAATATTGGCCAAGACCTGCCCCGTTAAACCCAAGCCCCAGTCTTGTCATCGTCAGAAAAATCGATCATGATAAGGCTATGTTGTGCGCCTTTAGCTCAGCTGGATAGAGCATCGGCCTTCTAAGCCGGTTGTCGCAGGTTCGAATCCTGTAAGGCGTGCCAAAACCCCACATTATAGTTATGTGTCCAAATTTTAGCGCCATGATCTTGGAAAAGCACGGTCAGATTAAAGAATTCTAGGCTCGCCCTCTTTACAAACCATTTCCCAGGTGATGGAATACACAAAAGACCTTTGGAATGTCTGATTCACAGACACAAGGTTACAGGAGGAAGCCGTCGTGGAAATGCATACAGTATCAGCACAAGGATTGTCTTTTATAGGGTTGTTT